>JAVXAG010000058.1:0-11759 GCA_036660615.1 Anaerovoracaceae bacterium | reverse complement strand
ATTTTCATGGTAAAAGTTTTTTTCGGTTTTTTACTAATACAAAAATGCCGTAAGTAAGCCCTCCTAAGATGCCTGATATAATATCACCCATTGTGTTTAGGTTTACGCCCTGCATTTTTGTATGGACAAGTTGGTCAGCCGTAAATTCATAAACTTCCCAAAATGCTGCGCAGGAAAATGAGAAAAACATAGCAAACAAGATTGTTGGCAGCAATACCTTTTGAAGATTCTCTACTTTACATTTCTTGTATAGGCACTCCATAAGATATGCGCCTATCATCGCCATCAATATCCCGCTGACATAATGTAATAATTTATCATAAATCTCGATTGATCTGTACAAATCCAACACAGTACCCAAAGCACTGGCAATAAAAATAAAGAACATTGAGAAATTGTAAATGCCGATTGGCATCTTGTAAGTTAATATGGTTATGGCAATTAGGGAGCAGTACGCTCCGATAATATTAAATGTCGGAATCCCCATATTTGTAGTCGTTACTATTACCGTACAAATTGTCAAGGCAATCGCCGTCAGCAATAGTGGTATTATTCTTTTTTTCATATGTTAATAATTTTACTCCAATCCTTGTTTCATTCGTTGCAAATCTGCAATAATAGATTTCACTTTAAAAACAGCACTGTCCACCTGCTTTTTAGCGTCACCAATTCTGGATTGCACCATCCAGTCTGCAATCAGTCCATCAAAGAAAAAGTCTGCAAAAGTTAGGAATTCACTAATATTTACAGTAAAATTCAAATTCTGATGTACATCACTAAGTTCTTTTTGGAAGCTCTGTATTTCTACCTTTGCTTGTTCCATCTTTTCCTTCGCTGCTTGAACTTTCATGTGTTTCCCTATTCCACCAAACAGGTCAAGTCCCAGCATATCTGCAATTCCCCAGTTTGAAGCTGAGGCAAGTTCACTTTGTGCCCCTTCTAAGTAAAACAATGTTCTCTCTCCCGCTTGGATAGCTTCTATAATTTCTTTTAATTCTCCATCTCTAGTCATAACAATTTCCCTTCCATTTTTTTTACTAAATCTATTAACGCCTCCATTGCTGGAGTAATGCATTTATCCTTATGATATATCAATTGTCGCCAATTGTCTACATTTTCTATTGCAACATCCAATTTACAAAGCTGCCCTTTTTCTATATCTTCATCTACAACAAACTCCGGCAAAAATGAAATTCCTCTGTTCTCTTTTATCAATTCTTTTATCAATAGAGTATTTCCCATTTCTATTATAGGTTTTATCTCCAATTCTTTGGCCGCAAGAATTTGGTCAAGATGGTGCCTGTAGCTCATTCCTTTCTCAGTCAAAATAAAATGCTCTGCCAAAAGTTTTTTTAATGGAATGCGTTTTTTGCCTGCCAAAACATGACTTTTCCCTGCAATAAAAGTTACCGGTTCTGGTTTTTCATAAGCAATAACCAAATCCGATTGAAAATTCCTAAAATCCAAAGTGTATATTAAATCCACTTCGTTATGATATAGCATTGCCAACATTTCGTCAGTCACTCCTGTTTTTATCGTAACTTCTACCTCTGGATAAAGGGCCGAATACTCTTTTATAACCTCATAAAACAAAAATATACTTATGGATTCAGCCATGGCTATTCTGAGTGTTCCTGAAACTGCTGGAATTTCCTTGATGTTCTTCTTTGCTTCCTCGGTCATAGCCAAAATTTGTCGAGCCGAACCAAAGAGTTCCTTCCCCTTTTCAGTCAATTGTATTGTTTTTCCGATTCTATCAAATAACTTAACATCTAGTTCTTTTTCCAGTTGACCGATTTGCATAGAAACCGCAGATTGTGAATATCCCAGTGCCTCTGCAGCCTTAGAAAAGTTCTTTAGCTCTGCAATTTTTACAAATGTAGTTAGTGTTCTAATTTCCACAATTCTTTCTCCATTTACTATCAATAATTTTGATGTATATTATATAATTTATCAATTATACATATGACGTTTTAGGTGATATACTTATATTAATAATAACACAAAACTAATCAAAGGAGACAAAAAATATGGAAAATAGAGAACAATTTGGCTCGCGTCTAGGATTTATACTAGTATCTGCTGGCTGCGCAATCGGACTAGGAAATGTGTGGAAATTCCCATACATGGTAGGACAATACGGTGGAGCGGCTTTTATTCTAATATATTTACTATTTTTATTAATACTTGGTTTACCAATCTTGGTCTGCGAGTTTGGCGTAGGGCGTGGAAGCCAAAGAAGTATTGCTACCGCCTTTAATGTACTTGAGCCTGCAGGGACAAGCTGGCACAAGCTAAAATGGTTTGGAATGGCCGGTAATTACCTTTTGGTAATGTTCTATTCAATGGTTGGTGGCTGGATGCTTAACTACTGTTTCAAAATGGGTGCAGGGCAATTCCATGGATTATCAACTGATCAAATCGCTAATAAGTTTCCGGATATGCTTGCTTCACCAATAGAACTAGCCACATGGACATTTATCATAATTTTATTTTCTTTTGGTGTTTGCGCCATAGGTCTAAAAAAAGGTGTTGAAAACATTACCAAAATAATGATGATTTGTCTGCTGTCCCTTATGGTTATTCTGGCAATCCGTTCAGTAACCCTTGACGGTGCTTTGGAAGGAATAAAGTTTTACTTAATCCCTGATTTTGGGAAGATTGCCGACAATGGTTTAGGAAATGTTGTATTTGCTGCAATGAGTCAGGCGTTCTTTACTCTTAGTATCGGTATGGGCGGAATGGCTATATTCGGTAGTTATCTGAGTAAAGACCGTTCACTTACAGCTGAATCAATAAGTATCGTTTTGCTAGATACTTTTGTTGCACTTACTGCTGGACTAATTGTAATACCTGCTTGCTTCGCATACAACTTGGAACCAGGTGCAGGCCCTGGATTAGTGTTTATCACTCTTCCAAATATATTTGCTCAAATGAGCGGTGGAAACATTTGGGGCGCAATGTTCTTCCTATTCTTATCATTTGCTGCAATAACAACTATTGTAGGAGTATTTGAAAACATCGTTTCCTTCTGGGTTGATTCTAGGGGATGGAATAGACGAAAAGCTGTACTAGTTAATATCTTTGCAATCGGCATTTTGAGTGTCCCTTGCATTCTAGGATTTAATATTTGGTCATTTATACAGCCACTTGGAGAAGGAACAAACATTATGGACATGGAAGACTTCCTAGTATCCAGCAACGTGTTGCCACTTGGCTCCATGATATTCCTACTGTTCTGTACAAGGAAAAACGGTTGGGGTTGGAGAAACTTTATCACTGAGGTCAACTCTGGTGTCGGTATGTCTTTCCCAGAAAAAGTCCGAGGATATATGTCAACAGCATTACCTGCATTGGTAGTAGTAATATACCTAAAAGGCTACTATGATTTATTTAGCCCACAAAGCACTCCATTATTCATATTCTGGATGTCAGTTGCTTTCGCTATACTAATTATGATCGGACTAGTAGCATTTAAAAAGCCTAATAAAACATTATAAATATCAAAAAGAGCAGCTTGTAGGGTTTCCTATAAGTTGCTCTTTTAAGGTCATGACTTATTTGCAAAGCATCTCCATTGCCTCTTTGTACCCAAGGAAGCCTTTACCATAAATGGTCTTTATACAAGCTTCACTTGTGTATGAGATTTTCCTATAATCCTCTCTAGCAGAAATATCAGAAATATGGACTTCAACCGTTGGTATCCCCACCGCTTTTATGGCATCGGGAATAGCAATACTTGTGTGAGTATATGCAGCTGGATTTATAACAATTCCATCATATTCTCCGTAGGCTTCTTGGATAATGTCAACTATTGCACCCTCGTGGTTTGACTGGAAACAAGTTGCAGTTGCACCCATTTCCTTTGCCCACTCTAAGATGGAGTCTGTCAAGTCTTTGTAACTTTCCTTACCATAAATCTTTGGCTCACGAATGCCTAGCATATTAAGATTTGGTCCATTGATAATCAGTATCTTTGACATATTACTTTTCCTCCTCATTTCTTATTGAAATATCACTCCAATATGAGTATGCGTGTTTTCTTTCTTCATACATATTTTCAAGAGTTCCTTTTTGGGAAAGAGGTCTACCCTTTATATCCAGTCTATCCAGATCCCGCATTACCCAAATTACTGTACCGTTTTGTTTGAGAATATTGTAATTGATACGTTTGGTAACTACGCCTCCGCCTGTGGCTATAACTAGGCCACTTTCCTTGCAAACATCGGCAAGAACTTCAGTTTCGATAGTCCTAAAGACACCCTCACCCTGTTCAGCAAAAATATCAGGAATCGACATTCCACATCTTTCCATAATAAGGCTGTCAATATCCACAAATTTTCTTCCCATCTCTTTGGCTTTTCTGCTACCAAGAGTAGTTTTTCCACTGCCGGGCATTCCAATATATATTAGATTCTGGGTTTCTTCCTTTATCTCACTTGTAATAATTGGAATCAGCAAATCAGAAATTTCTTTGCCTTGAAACAACTCACTTGCTTTCTTTGCCTGTGCCACAAGCATTTCCAGACCAGACGCACAAGGAATACTTTTTCTCTTTGCATCAAAAAGAAGCTTTGTCCTATTAGGATTGTAGATCAAATCCACTACCCCATCACATGACAAAAAGTCGTCCAAGTTAATTGGTGCGACTCCATTGTTTGGGTACATTCCCACTGGCGTTGTATTTATAATTATTTGACTGTCAAAATTCTTGGCAATATTCTCGTAGTTATTTTCTCCCTTTCGAGAAACCACAACCACTTGACTTGCTTCCAAATCTTTTAGTACTTTTTGTACTGTAAGTGATGCCCCTCCGCTGCCAAGAACCAAGGCCTTTTTACCTCGTGGGTCAATTTTGTTTTTGTTAAGTAAATATACAAACCCGTAATAGTCCGTATTGTGTCCAGTCCAAGTTCCATCCTTTTCCCTGACCATTGTATTTACAGCGCCAATAGCCTTGGCCTCATCACTCAACCTTTGACAAAAGTCCATGACTGTTTTTTTATAAGGAATGGTTACATTAAAACCACCGTAAGTTTGATCTGCCAGTAGGTTTTTTAGTTCATCCCTTTGACATTGACATAATTTGTATTCATAATGCCCTAGCTTATTATGAATTAGTGGCGAGAAACTGTGCCCCAGCTTCTCACCTATAAGCCCATATTTTTTCATTTATACTATCTCCATATAACTTCCCAAATACTTGAATTCCTGACTCATTTCTTCAAGTTCACTGATTAGTTGTACAAATTCCTCCGAGTAAATTTGTGACTCTATATCAAAGTAGAACATAAATTCAAAGTCCCTATCAGGTATTGGTCTACTTTCTAGTTTTACTAGATTAATTCCAAGAACAAAGAAACGTGCCAAAATTTTGTAAAGCGCTCCAGGTTTGTGATCTACTACCATCATCAAACTTGTTTTGTTTGCTGCTGGGTATATCTCAAGTCCTTTTGATATACATATAAATTTTGTGTAATTGTTCCCGTTGTCTTGAACAGATCTTTCGATACATTCAAGTCCATAAAGTTCTGCACAGGAATACGATGAAAGCGCTGCAATGTCTTTTCTATCCGATTCTGCAACCATTTTCGCTGCCACCGCAGTATTTTCACATACAGTTACTTTTACATTTTCAAATTCATTCAAATACTCCTCACATTGCATTATAGCTTGTTCGTGAGAAAAAATCTCCTTAATATCGCCTCTTTTTGTGCCTTTTTTCACCATTAAATTATGGTCTATTTTTAGTCTAACACATTTTACAATATGAAATTGATATTTTAACATTAAATCATATATCTGGTTTACTGAGCCTGCCGTACTATTTTCTAAAGGAAGCACCCCATATTTGCATAGGCCACTGTTAACTGCGCTAAAAACTCCTTCAAAATTCTTGGTGTATACGATGCTTGGAATTTCAAATAATTTGTCACAAGCTAGTTGCGAATATGCACCTTCCATACCTTGGCAAGCTACTATTGCTTTCTGAGGAAAAAGTTTTGGTGTTTCATCAATAGCATTTCTTATTTCCTTAGTCAACACGCTTTCTGATTTCAATATTTTCCTTTGGTGTTCTCTGCTCATCTCAAAGATTGTAGAGTATAAAATTCTAGTGTATGATGTCAAATCGTCTGCGGACATATCTGTTATTTCGTCCATCTTATGGCGTTCTCTCATTGCATCTACAATTGGCAAGTTCTTGCCTTCTTTATATTTGGCGATTTTTTCAGCTACTCTCATTCTCTTTTCGATTAGTTTAACCATTTCTCCATCTATATTATCTATATCTTGTCTTAAATAGTCTATTTCATTTTCATTTGTTTTCATTGTGTTATTTTTCTCCTTCATATTCCATTAATAAGTCATAAATTGCTATTGCTGCCGCTGCTTCTACACATGGAACGGCTCTTGGCACGATACATGGATCGTGTCTGCCACGTACTTGTAGTTTTGCGTTTTCGCCTTTGGCAAAACTGATGCTGTCCTGTTCTTTGGCTATGGACGGCGTTGGCTTTATGGCAACTCTAAAGACAATTGGCATTCCAGTGCTTATTCCACCTAAAATACCTCCATGGTTGTTTGTCTTTGTTTTTATTTGATCACCATCATAATAAAAGCTATCGTTGTTTTGGGAGCCAAGTAGTCTGGCTGCCTCAAATCCATTGCCAAATTCTATACCTTTGACTGCTGGGATAGCAAATATTGCCGACGAAATTTTGTTTTCTATGCCTTCAAACATTGGCTGTCCAACACCTACAGGCATACCTGAAATTTGACAAGTAACTACTCCACCAACTGAGTCCCCTAGTTTTTTTGTTTCAGATATCTTTTCGTAGACATCCACAGTAGTTCCACCTATTTCTTTTATATGCGCGCCTATTTCTATTCCTTTTTCTAATAGAAGCTGTTTGCATATGCCACCTGCTATACAGAGAGGTGCCGTTAGTCTTCCCGAAAAATGTCCGCCTCCGGAAACATCTTCGAACCCTTTGTATTTTATGTGTGCCGCAAAATCAGCATGTGACGGTCTTGGAATATCTCGTATGTTATCATAATCCTGTGATTTTGTATTTGTGTTTTTTATTATGGCTGATATTGGTGCTCCGCAAGTTACATTGTCCACTAATCCGGAAAGAAACTCAACCTTGTCGTCTTCTTTTCTTGCTGTAGAAAACTCATTCTGTCCAGGAGCTCTCCTCAGCATAAATTCTTGTAATGCTTCTATATCAATAGTTTTCCCCGCTGGCAATCCGTCTATAACCACGCCTATTGCCTTGGAATGTGACTGTCCAAATATTGATATTTTAAGATTTTTTCCATAAATTGATGACATTGTTCACTCTCTTTCTATCTTTGCATTTTCTCCAAACTTCTGCAATTCAGTGAAAAAGCTTGGGTAAGATTTGTTAACTGCTTTTGAGTTTTTTATTACTACTTTATGAGTGCATACAAGAGATGCAATTGCCGACATCATGGCGATTCTATGATCAGAGAAAGAGTCGACCACCCCACCTCCAAGATGTTCTCTGCCGGTTATTATCAGTCCATCATCTGTTTCTGTTATGTCTGCTCCCAAAATCGAAAGTGTCTCTCTTACTGCTTTTAGTCTATCACTTTCTTTTATTCTCAGTCTTTCAGCATTTTTTATAACTGTAGTTCCCTTGGAAACCGCTGCCACTACCGAAAGAATCGGTACTAAATCGGGAATATCTTTTGCGTCTATTTCGATGGCATTTAACTGGTTTTTTCTGACATTTACTGTATCGCCAGCCACCTCCACATCTGCCCCAAATCTTCTAAGTATTTCTACTACGCCTTTATCTCCCTGCAAGGAATTTATATTTAGGTTTGAACAAGAAACCCCCTCTGAAAGCAAGGCTCCAGCCACTAGCCAAAATCCGCCATTTGACCAATCACCTTCCACGTTGACTTCTCTTGGTCCTTGATAATTTTGTCCACCGTCAATAATAAAGGTATTGTCCTCTTTTTTTATTGTTACGCCAAAGTTTTCTATTGTATTCAAGGTCATATCCACATATGCCTGTGATTCCAATTGACTTGTAATTATTATTCGGCTTTGTCCCTTGATAAGTGGCAAAGCAAATAGCAACCCTGAAACAAACTGTGAAGATACGTTCCCTGGCAAGTAATAGTCACCCGACTGAAGTTGCCCTTCAACGACAAATGGAACTGTTCCTTGCTTGGACATTTTGGCTCCATGGCCTTCAAGCTGCTCATACAAAGGTGAAAGCGGCCTTTCTGGCAATCTTCCCTCTGGTAAAAAGCTTCCTTTTAGTCCCAATGCCAAAACTATGGGAAGAAGAAATCTTAGAGTTGAACCACTTTCATTGCAAGGTAATTGACATTCTCCACTATTATTCTTCAAGGCTTCCTTTATATTTATAAGACACTCTCTAGTCGCCTCTATGTCAAGTGATGTTTCTTGGCAGATAACGTTACATTCTGTCTTGGACAACGCTGAACATATTAAGGCTCTATGTGCCTGTGATTTTGATGGTATTATCCTAATATTTATCATAACAATTCCTTTAGTTGTTCTATAGTAATTCTTTTTAGTTGGCATTTACCAATCTCCAGCGGAACAACTATATCTATTATATTACCTTTTCGTTTTTTATCTGATTTCATTATATCATAAAGTTCTTCCATTTTCTTGTCTATGATTAAATCAAACTCATACTTTAACAATATTTCTATTACTGCCTGATAGGTTTCTTTGTTGCACCACCCATTGTCGTAGGATATTTTAGTAATTGCAGCCATTCCCTTTGCCACTGCACTGCCATGACTAATTTGAAAATCCGATGCTTTCTCTATGGCGTGGCCAATTGTATGCCCAAAGTTTAGTATTTGTCTAACGCCTGTATCATTTTGGTCTTGCTCTACAATATCACATTTGATTTTTGCACAGCATTTTATTATATCTTCCAGATTTTTTTTGCCAGGTGATTTTAGTTCTTGAAATAATTCTCTATCTGTAATTATTCCATATTTGATTACCTCAGCCATTCCATCTCTAAAAATATTCTCAGGCAAAGTCGACAATGTTTCGACATCGCATAATACCAATGACGGTTGGTGAAAGGCTCCTGCTAAGTTTTTGCCAGCCTCAAGGTTAATTGCCGTTTTCCCACCTATTGATGAATCCACTGCTGCCAATAATGTTGTTGGTACTTGAATTACTTTGATTCCTCTAAGATAGGTTGCTGCCACAAAGCCAGTCAAATCCCCAACTACGCCACCACCCAGTGCCACAAGTCCGTCCGCCCTAGTCAAAGGTATACCAGCCAAAAAGTTTAATATTTTCAAGTATGTTTCCCCGTTCTTTGATTCTTCTCCATGGGGGATTACATATGTTTCCACATTAAAACCTGCATCAACCAGTGCTTTTTCAGTGCTTTGGCCATATAGGCTATTTACGATATCATCTGACACTATCACAACTGTTTCGCCTGTGATTATCTCTTTGGCTTCACTTCCAATAGTGTCAATTATTCCTCTTCCGATTTTTATCTGCATTTTCCGTCTACCTCTAATTTGCATTGTTTCCCTTTATTTAAAAGTTCTTTTAATTTTGTTTCATCTTTATCTCTAAGCGCCTGCTTATATTGCTCTAACTCTTTTGACAGAATACTCAATTCTTCCAGCAAATTGTCGCTATTCTCCATAAAAAGTTCTGTCCACATATCTTCGTTTAGGTAAGCCACTCTGGTCATATCGTTGTAGCTACCTGCCGAGAATCCTCTGTGCATTGTCGCTGTTGGACTTTTTATATATGCGTTTGAAACCACATGAGCCATCTGTGACGTAAAGGCTATCATTTTGTCGTGTGTCTCCGGTGAAGTTACGGTTACTCTACTAAATCCAACCGGTTTAAGTATTTCTTTCACTTTCCCTATCAAATCAATATTATTGTGATCTTCTGGAACTAATATCATTGTTGCGTCTTTAAATAAGGTCTCCCTGCTATATTTAAATCCGTCGTACTGTTTGCCTGCCATTGGGTGGCCTCCCATAAAGGTAAAACCGTTTTCTTTTGCTATGGCAAATCCCTCTTTGCAGACCAATCGTTTTGTTCCGCAACAATCCACAACCAAAGCGCCTTTTGGTAATTTAGGTCCATTTTCTTTCAGCCATTCTATTGCAGCAAGTGGCCTGATAGCCAAAAATATGCACTGGCATTTACTAAAGTGTTCTGGGTCTAAGTCTTCATCGACTGCGCCTGCAATCTTTGCGAAACCTTGGATCGACTTATTTCTGTCGCAGCCCAAAACTGTAATATTTTCTGTTTTTTTGTATGCCTTCGCTAATGAGCCTCCGATTAAACCTAATCCAACAATTCCTATGTTCACTTAAATCACCTCTCTAATTCTATTTACTTGTGCCATTACATCATCAAATTGATCTGGGGTTAATGACTGTGCACCATCGCACAATGCCTTGGCTGGGTTATTATGAACTTCTATCATAAGTCCATCTGCTCCACATGCTACTGCCGCTGCTGCCATAGGCTTTACCATTCTTGCAATTCCCGTTGCATGGCTAGGATCTACTACTATTGGCAAATGTGACAGTTCATGAAGTGCCACTACTGCTGACAAATCAAGGGTATTTCTTGTGTATGTTTCAAATGTTCTTACACCTCTTTCACACAAAATGATATTTTCGTTTCCTCCTGCCATAATGTATTCTGCACTCATCAATAATTCTTTTAATGTATTTGCAAGGCCTCTCTTTAGTAGGATTACTTTATCTGTTCTTCCCAGTTCTTTTAGTAACTCGAAGTTCTGCATATTTCTTGCACCAACTTGGATCACATCCACATCTTCAAATAGTGGCAAGTGGTTAGCATTCATAATTTCTGTAACAATTGGCAATCCTGTCGCTTTCTTTGCCTGCAAAAGTAGTTCGATTCCTTCTGCTCTCATTCCTTGGAAGTCATAAGGTGAAGTTCTTGGTTTGAAGGCACCGCCTCTTAGCATTGTTGCTCCGCTAGCTTTCACTCTATTTGCAACTTCCAAAATTTGTTCTTCTGATTCTACTGAGCATGGCCCAGCAATTACTGCGAAGTTCCCTGCTCCAATCTTTGTATTCCCCACATTTACTACTGTGTCATCGCTATGGAATTTTCTATTTGCTTTTTTGTATGGCTCTGAAATTCGCTTAACGCTTTCTACGATATCCAGTAATTCCAGCATATCTGTATCGATTTTGCTAGTATCTCCAATCAGTCCAAGAATTGTTGTGAATTCTCCTTCTGAAATATGGACATTAAGTCCTTGATCCTTGAACCACTGAACTAGCTGGTCCCTTTGTTCTCTCGTCGTTCCATGTTTTAATACTGTTATCATCTTTTCTCTCCTCCATATCAGCTAAAGTGTAAATTGATTTTACCCTTGCTATTCTAACAAAACAAATTAAAAAAGCTCCGCAGTGATTTCACTGCGAAGCTCCTAGGTATGATTATTTGACTTATATTTTCATCATTCCGTTATACTTCTATTTTACGCAGCAAAATCGCTCTTTCTTATATCCAAAGAAAAAGTAATAAAAATAATATGCTGCTGTAAATAATAAGTTCTTCATGATGGCTTCCTTTCAGTTGATTTTCTCTACTATATCATATAATTTGTGACAATTCAAGTGTTTTTAACAATTTTTTAAAGTTTTTTTGTTATAATTCACAATTTATAGCTCCTGCTGTGGAAATCCACCTTTAGCGCACCTCTTTTTTC
>JAVXAG010000057.1:0-11901 GCA_036660615.1 Anaerovoracaceae bacterium | reverse complement strand
TACTTATTCAGTTTTTCCCATTCTTCTTTTAACATGGAATAACATCTTGAATCTCTTATAGTTCCATCATAGGTTAAATAAGTTCTTCTAATTGTTCCTTCATACTTAAATCCACATTTTTCAATGACTCTTTGTGACCTTATATTGACTGGGCTGGTACAGATACCAACAATATCCAGTCCAAGTTCCTCAAAGGAGAATCTAAGAACTTCCCCCGTAGCTTCGGTCATTATACCTTTTCCCCAACATTCTTCCGCCAGAGAATATCCAATTTCTTTACTCTTTGTATCCGGTCTGTGTTTATCAGCTTCTAGGGCGATAGTTCCAATAACTTTTCCAGTGCCCTTGTCCCTGATTTCCCAGGCTTCAGCAGGCATAAAAAGATTTACGATTATTTCCCTAGACTCCGCAACATCTTTGTGAGGTGCCCAGCCAGCATGAGGTCCAACATTTGGATTTTTTGCATAAGCGTACAAATCCTCTGCGTCCTCTGCTTTCCATGGTGTTAATAACAATCTTTCAGTTTCTAAATTTTTCATAATTCACCTCCATGTTGACTAATGAGTGAAACGACTTCACCATTTACAATACAAATATTATTCCGTCGTGCTGATGATTTCCTTACTAGACTTGTCAATCTGACTAACCTTCATATTGATAGCATCATTTGGATCAACTTCTTCCAGAAGTCCTAACAAATTTGGCCCAAGATATATTGTTTTTAACTGCTCACCGTCTAAGGTGACCTTGCTATATTCAGTAAAGTTTTTGCCTTTGATGTAGTATTTTCCACCAACAGCAACAACCTTTTCAATTTTTATTTTCTTTACGCCCATTTTCATATCCGCAGGTTTAAATGGATTTGATCCACCATAGATATAGTTTTCGCCATAGAACATATCATAGCCAAGGGCTTTTAAGTTTTTCAAATAGTTCTTTCCCTTATGGTTAGCTTTCTGATGATATTTTATAGTCGTGCCTGTATGCATACCGATTCTGTTCATAACGTCCGCACCGATTTGGTAGGTCGTTTGATCCTTGTCAATCTTTGGCATATCATAATTGCTCCAGATTACATATTGAGTCGTATATAGGTCGCCGTACTGATCTTCAGTAATATCAAGTGCTGGAATGTGATCCCCGTACATTACGAGAACAACTTTTTCGTCATACTTCGATAGTTCCGCTGTCAAATTCTTTACAAATTGATCCATCTCGTATACTTGGTTTACATAATATTCAAACTGCCATTTTTCCGCTTCCGAAGGAGCTTCCGTTACCGTTACCTTTGGATTAGAAATTATTTGTTCCGTTGGATATTTGCCATGGCCTTGAACCGAAATAGTATAGATAAAGTCTTTTGACTTCGTCGACTTCATCGCATCCATAATCTGATCTGTCAAGATTTCGTCTCTTGCCCAGTTCTTTGGTGTCTTTCCAACACTACTCATATATTCTAAAGAGGTAAAGGAATCAAATCCAATGTTTTTAAATACATCATTTCTATTATAGAAAACCGCTCTGTGGTCATGTATCGCATGAGTTCCAAAGCCAAGGCTCTTCAAATCAAAGGCTAAACTCTCCGCTGGTTGGTCTTTCAAAATTTCCTTATATGGATATTCTCCTGGTCCAAAGAACTTGACACTGACTCCAGTCAAAGCTTCAAATTCTGTGTTGGCCGTCCCCGCTCCACAAGCTGGCACAGTCAAAGTACCCGACGAATAATTCTTCATCAAACTTCTATAATAAGGCATTGCATCTTTTGACAATTTTATGTTGTTTATCAGCTGTGGATCAATAAATGACTCTAGTTGTAGGAACAACACATTTGGATATTTCTCATCTTCTTTTGTGTTTGTCAACTTCATAGTACCGTCAGCACCATATTGACTCTTGTCAAAAATTCCTTTGATTCTTTCTTCCGAGTAATCTGCAGGCTTGTCTATTCCTGTATTCAACCATGTATTAATGAAGCAATATGGTACACCATAGTCTCGATAAGCATATGCTAAGTTACCGAAGAAAGTTTCCAAAACATTCATTTTTACCAATGCAGTAGTGCTTCCATATGCCACAATTATTCCAATAATAAAGATAGCTATATTTCTTTTCCAATTAACTTTTTCTTTTGTCTTTGGCCCTTTAAGAAACAATAAAACTATTCCAGCTATAACAAGTACCACTGCTACCATTATCAATATAATTTCAAAATTGCTAAGATAATTCTTTACTATTGTAATTCCATCTTCCAATATTGATAAGTCCTTTGTGGTAAACGGTGTCATTCTTTGCGTCAAAATAATACCATTTCCTATGCCCAATGTAAGCCATGCCCCTGTAATTAGAGTTAGTGCAAAGACTCTCCTCCTAAATACTGTAGCAAGCAACAGCGATGCAAATATTATTAGTGAATTATATAAAAACACTACTGGGCTTTCTATGAAAAAATTTATTCCCCCAAAAATTGAAACCGTCTGCCTTGCTAGTGTCTCGATTATTAAATTTAAAAACAAGGCCCATACTGCACAAAATGCGAAGCAGTTATGTAGGAACTTGCTATAAAATTCTTTTACTTTATCCATTCTTTATCCCTTCCTTTATCCCCTTTTGTAAATTTCGTTTGCCAATGCTGCAAATTCATCTAGATTTAATGTCTCGGCTCGCCTTATTCCATCAATTCCTGCAGCCTCAAGCGACTCTATTACTATTTCTTTTGTTATATTGTTTATTCCCATTAATGAGTTCTGCAAGGTTTTTCTCCTTTGACCAAATCCTGCCTTTACGCAAGCAAAAAACATATTCTCATCGTCAAGTTCTACCGGTCGTTCTTTTCTAATGTCAAGTCTAAGAACCGTTGAGTCAACTTTTGGTTGTGGAACAAACACTTCTTTTGACACAGAAGTCACCTTGACAACCTGACAATAGTATTGAACCGCCACAGAAAGAGCTCCATATGCCTTTGTTCCTGCTTTAGCTATAACCCTGTCCGCCACTTCCTTTTGCATCATTATTGTAATGCTGTCAGCCTTTACGCCATCTTCAAGAAGCTTCATTATTATAGGCGTCGTAATGTAATATGGAAGATTACCTATTATTTTGGTTCCCTTGCATTGACTTTTTTCAATCAACTCATTAACGTCGGTTTTCAGCACATCTTGATTTATTATCTCAATGTTGTCGTACTCTTTTAAAGTGTTTTTTAAAATCGGAATCAGCTTACGGTCAATCTCAATAGCGATAACCTTTTTAGCTACCTGAGCTGCTTCCGCTGTAATTACCCCAATTCCAGGGCCGATTTCTATAACCAAATCTTCATCTTCTATAAGTGATTCTCTGATTATTTTATCTATAATATTTTTGTCAGTCAAAAAGTTCTGTCCCAAACTCTTGGACAACCTAAACCCATAGTCTTCCTTAATATCTCTAATTGTAGAGGGTGCGTATAATTTCATCTTATAGTTCCTTTGCTTTTGCTGCGAATTCCGCAGGCTCTATATTAAAAGTGTTTAACTTTTTTAAAAATGCCTTGCTGTTTCCATACCCGATGCCCAGCAGTGCGCCTAACTTTTCTCTCTTTGCTTTGGAATTGCCTTGTCCAACTAAACCGTATTTTATCAAATCTTCTTCATCAAAGTTTTTTTCTTTGTCACCTACTGTGTAGTGTGCCTTTGTCAAAGCTTCAATAATATCTTCCGGAATAGCATTCTCTATTCCAATGTCAGTGCCTTTGATTGCAGCGGCTCTTGGCAAATATGCCTGTTTGCTTTTAGGAAATTTCGCCGTTAGTTTTCGTCTTATTTCCTCGCCAGAATAGTCGGGATCCGTAAAAATAATAAGACCTTTTTCTATATATGCTTTTTCTAACAAAGCCCAAGTCTCTTTTCTTATTCCAAATCCATGAGTCTCTATTGTCATACCTGTAACTGCCATATTTACTGCTGCTGTATCATCTCTGCCTTCAACAACGATGATTTCACTTACCTTAATTTTCTCCATACAGATTATTTTTCTCCATCATCTTGACTTTCTTTGCCATTTTCTAATATAAGCAAGATTTCTCCTGGTTTTATTAATCTCAACTGAATTCTTGCCTGTTCCTCAATATAGTCATAGCTATCCAAGTTTTCTAGTTCAGCTTGTAAATTATCTTTCTCATCTTTTAGTAGTTCATTCTTTGATTTTAATTCATCTTGTTCCAATCTAAGGTCAACTACATCTTTTATAGACATCCCAACAACCGCTATAAGTGTTAGTATTATAACGGCTATTATAACTCTTACTTTATTAAATCTTACTTTCTTTTTGCTGCCTCGTTCGCTTGGTTCATCTTTGGGTTGGCTACTCTTTTTTTGTCTAGCAACTTCCAAGCGGTTTAGGCGTTCTTCTCGTGCTTCGTCAAAATCAACAGCTCTGTTGTTCCTTTCAAAATCACGAATCCTTCCTTTTCTCTTTCGCATCTTCACTACCTTTATCAATTATCCCATAAAAGAATTTCTTCCACACTACCACACCAATAAGCAAAGCCACACTGCTATGCCATGTAATTTTTCCATAATCACAATAATACAAAAACCCACTTGCCAAAAATGCCACTAGAATCCATGTCCCTATATCCAAAAATATCATAAACCACTTGGAAATATTAAACTTGTGCTGGCACATATTTTTTGTTTCCATAACTAGCATAATTGCAAGTCCCGCATAAAACATATAGAACAGATCCATGCCTTGATTTCTAATTAGCTCTGTCATTAGACCTTTTTCCGCCTGCTAAGTATCTTTGCAACCAATCTATTGCCATTTTGATTCTTATTGGATTTATTTGTGTAACTTACAGATATTATTTTCCCTATTGCAACTAGTTTTCCTTCTTCAAGGTCTAATCTTTCTATATTAAGCTGTTCTCCCTTGATGATAATTCCGCCTTGTTGTAAATTTACCAATATCACATCTTCATCAAAAGCATCTATGTCTTTAACCTCAGTAATTGTAATTTTTCTTTGATTTTCTAAATTTATATAATGATTTTCCATAGCACATATCCCCCTTAAGTAGATTATATGCTGTGTTTCTATAAACTTCCCTAAAAAACTTTAAGACAGGCCAATTTTCTTGACCTGTCATTTAATTTAGATGTAGTTAAATGGATCTACTGGACTGCCATTTTTTCTGACTTCAAAATGGCAATGGGAGCCGTAGCTATTACCCGTATTTCCAACTTCTGCTATTTTTTGGCCTTGATATACTTTGTCGCCTGATGAAACATCTAGTGTATTACAATGTCCATATCTAGTAACAATACCTCCGCCATGACTAATCTCAACCATATATCCATAGCCATAATACCATCCGGCGAAAGATACCGTTCCACCGTCAGAAGCTCTTATGGTTGTCCCTGTTCCGCAAGCTAAGTCAACACCTTCGTGAAGACGTCCCCATCTATATCCAAAATTCGATGTTAATGTATATCCTGAAACTGGAACTATGAACGAACCGGTTCCTTCTTTTGGTGGAAGTTTTCTTGTTCCCTTTAATACTATTTTGGAAACAGGTTTCTTGATAACTTCTTTTTCCAAAACTTCTTTATCTACAATATTACCGTTATTTCTTACTATTCTAGCAGTAACAACCTGCTTACCATTTTTACCAGCTCTACTTACCGATGTTTCACCTTTATATAATTTCTTTGTCTTTTTGTATTTTGTCTTATAATTTACAGCTTCTGCATAGGTTGAAACCTCTGTTGTTTGAACCGTCAAACTAGGGACTGCTCTAGAAATCAAAATCTTTTGTCCTATATGAATCATATTCACATTTAGCTTTTTATTCATTTTCTTCAAATCTTTTTGTGAAATATCAAAATCCTTGCAGATCCCTGAAACTGTATCTCCAGATTTTACTTTATAAACAGTTTCTCCAACGCCACCAGTCATTATTTTTTTCTTTGCTGAATGAATGCTAGATATATTTGCAAGTTTTGTGTTCACTGCCTTTATGGAAATATCCTCAGCAAATCCAACTTTTTCATACTTTGTCCTTGAACTCTCAGTCAAGAACTGAGCTTGAACTGTTTCCAAAACATCTTTTGCTATCTCTCTTGTTTCTACTATTGCCTCGACTTTTCCATCACAAATTATGGCTGCTGCTCTTGCCTGCATATCGCTCATATATGTCAATCTTTTAAGAACTGTATCTAAATCGTCGATATCTCTATTTAACGAAACCACGTTTCTAAAAGCAATGTTACTGTCTTCCTCTATTGTAATTGTTGAATTGTATTCTTCTGATAATTCTTTGCTGACCAAACTCAACACCTTAGTCACATCTTCTTGGTTTCTTACATATCCAAGAACTCGCCCATTGTATGAGTATTCAAATGCAGTTGCATAGTCAAATAGCGCACCCACTGCAATTGCAATCAAAATCACTCCCGCAAAATGTGTTAGATATGATTTTCTCTTTATCTTAAATGTTTCTCTCGCTTCATGCAACGCTTTTGCAACAAAATACGATATAATAAATATCCTTCTATCAACTTTGCTTTGAAAATTATCATTTGCTGTAATTATTCTAGCTCCTATATTTGACAATTTATCCATATATTTTATATATGTTTTGTTTCTTTCTTTTTTAACTTTTTTGCTATTGTTATTTTTGTTCTTGTCTTTTTTGTACTGTGTTACTTTTTTCTTTATATTTTCAATCATTTGTATTTTAGCAATTGATTTTTTTGCATCTTTAATCTTATTATTAATTTTTTCCTTTATTTGTTTTTCTGCCATATTCCCGCCTCTCCTATACGTTGTTTTACACAAGTGCATTTTTCCCCAATATCTGTTGTACCTGTATCATTACATTTTTCACAAGTATATTTTATATCTGTATAATCCATCTCGTAATCATTTTCGGTTAAGGCCACCGCCCTTTCAGCGGCCAGTTTATCCATTTCTCTTTTTATATTTTTGCTTTCTTGATTATTACCCGTTCCTAAAATTAACGTTTTAGATAACTTTGAACCAAGCCTCTGAATGTCCTCGTCTATTTCTTTTATATATGGTAGTTTCTCATATATTTCAGCTTTTCGTGTTACTGATTCTTTTTCTGCTTTATCTCGTAAATAATCGTAGTATTGATTTAATACTGTTTGATTTACTACGCCCTTTTGTGTTGTCTGTTTTGTTCCTGACTTTACATCATTTTGCCAATTTTCTAGTACCTTGTTGACATAATTAATATTTGGATTGGATATCCCTGAAGTCTTTTCACAAGCCTCCAAAACCCTATCCATAGGTAATTTCATTTGCTCAAACCAGTTGTCCATTATGTTTCTCTCGGCTTCAGTTGCATTTCTTGTAAAACCTAAAGCTTTCAAAACACGTTTGTATCTATAATATTTTTGGTCGATATCATTTAGGCGCTCCTTGACCATTTCCACATCTTTGCACCCATCTTCTGTCCATTGCCTTATTACTTTCTCAATATACTTTAAGCTTGTCTTGTTTTTTTCAACACAATAAGTTACTCCAAATGAAATAACTTCTGGAACAGCACTATATTCTTTTAGCCATAATATAATTTCTTCTATTTCTGTAGAGCTTAATGCTCTTCCAAAAGCTCGTTCTATTTCGGAAAACATATCTCTTACCTTAGTATTTTCAAAGATGTTTTCGCTTTCATATTGTATATTACTAGAGTCTTCCCCTCCGTTGTACTTGCCATACAATAACTCTTTTAGGTTTATAAATTCTATGGAAAAATCAAACTTTCCAGGCGAATCAACGTAATGCTTTTTTACTGCACCAAGTTCTTCCCAATATGCCCACGCCTGCAAAATTTTGTCGTCATTAAGATTCAGCTGTTTCCCCATGATTTCATTGCTCATAAAGATTCCGTATTCTGCGTACATAGACGCAAACAAATAGACCTTTACAAACTCCCCTGGAGCGGCCGGCATATATTCGTTAATAAAAATATTTTCTACTTTTGAATCTAGTAAATAAAAATCTTTTATCTTTTGTTTTGTAAAATTCATCTATGGTTTTCCTCTATTATTCTGACTCAAGGGCAGCATTTAGGTCAGCTAAAAGTTTTTCTAAGTTTACGCCATGTCCTTCTGCTGCTTCACTTAATGTTTCACGCATTGCTCCTTGGCATCCTGCACATCCCAAATAATTGTCTTCAAATACTTTCTCTAGTTTTTCATCAATATCAAGAATTTGGCTAACGGTCATTGTCTCAGTAATCTTCATGTTGGTCACCTCCGCATCTAAGCTTTATCACTAAACTTGGTGTATCTCTCAACCCAAGTCAGCTCTACTACTCCTGTTGGTCCACTTCTATGTTTTGCAATATTTATTTCACAAATCCCATGTGAGTCCTCTGAATCTGGATTATAGTAATCATCTCTGTATAAAAAGAGAACGATATCTGCATCTTGCTCAATAGAACCCGATTCTCTTAGGTCTGATAATATCGGTCTATGGTCTTGTCTCTGTTCTGGGGCTCTAGAAAGTTGTGACAAAACTATTACAGGGCAATCAATTTCTCTTGCCAATAGCTTTAGATATCGTGACAATGCACTGATTTCCTGTTGTCTATTCTCTGTTCTTCCTTCTATTGCCATAAGTTGTAAATAGTCTATAATAATCAGGTCTAATCCCTTATCGGCTTTTAACCTTCTGCATTTGTTTTTCATTTCCAGTACGCTAATCCCCGGTGTGTCATCTATGTAAATATGCGTTTTCGAAAGTGTATCCAACGCCATATTTATTCTATCCCAATCTTTTCGTTGCAAATCACCAGTTTTTAACTTTTGCATCTCTACTCTTGATTCCATAGAAAGTATTCTTTGCCCCAGTTGTTCCTTGGACATTTCCATGCTGAAAATAATTACTGATGCCGCGGATTTGATTGCTGCTTGCTGTGCTATATTAAGGGCAAATGCAGTTTTTCCCATTGCTGGTCTTGCCGCCACAATAACCAAGTCTGATTTTTGCAACCCAGATGTTTTCGCATCCAAGTCTTTAAACCAAGTAGGTAGACCTACTATTTTCCCTTGGGTTTGACTGGCTCTATCTATAATGTTAATATTTTCCAGCAAGACTTCTTTGATTGGCTTGTATTCATTTGTCTGCCTCTGTTGGGCAATATCAAAAATACCCTTTTCTGCAAAATCCAAAATATCCGAAGGAGCCATTTTCCCTTCGTATCCTTTTTCTGTAATTCCTTCTGATGTTCTTATAAGTTGCCTCATCGACGATTTTTCTACGACGATTTTGGCATATTCACTTGCGTTTGTGGTGCTTGGAACCGATGAGGAAAGCGTGGCAATATACCCTCTGCCTCCAACCATTTCCAAGGAGTTTTTCTTTTTCAACTCTTCGCAAACAGTAAGCATATCTACTGGAACATTATTTCTGTAAAGTTCTATTATTGCTTCAAATATTTCTTTATGCATTTTGCTATAAAAATCCTCAGGTTTTACAATGTCAACGATGTCCATCAATGCATCTTTGCTTAATATTGCAGCTCCTAAAACGGATTTTTCCGCCTCATCGTTATGGGGAGGTATTCTCTCTATCATTGGTGCAACTCCTTTAGTCTGTTATTTCTACAGTTAGTTTGGCCACAACCTCATAGTATACTTTCAGGTCTACTATAAAGGTCCCCATTTGTTTTATTGGGCTATCAAGAATAAGTTTCTTTTTTTCAATATCTATATTGTGCTGTTTCTTTAGGGCTTGTACAATATCCTTTGATGTGATTGATCCAAAAAGTCTTCCGCCCTCTCCGGACTTTGTCTTTATAACAACTTTACTTCCTTCTATTTTCTTTGCTAGTGCAAGTGCAGCTTCTTTTTCTTCTGCTTTTTTATCTAACAAAATTTGTTTTTGCTTTTCAAGGTTTCTTACGTTACCGTCTGTCGCTTCTGTTGCCAACCCTTTTGGTAACAGCATATTTCTAGCAAAACCGTCGCTGACTTTTACAACCTCGCCTGCCTTGCCTGTACCCTTTACGTCTTTATTCAAAATTACTATCATCTATTTCCTCCTGCTTTTTAGAACAATTTTTTTAATTTTTCTATTACTTCTTTAGGTGAATCCTCGACTTGCGCTCCCGCTGTAGTCAAATGTCCCCCTCCGCCAAATTTTTCCATAATAACCTGCACGTTAACATCTCCTAGTGATCTCGCACTAACGACTGTATTTCCCTCACGATTTTTCCCTGCAACAAATGTGGCTTTTATTCCTTGAATATTCAAAAGTTCATCTGCCACCTGTGAGTTTATTATTTGTGCTTCTTGATTATTACCTTCACAAATGGATACTGCAACGCCGGAATCTAGCACCTCTGCTGCTGCGATACATTTTGCTCTTACTTTGAATGTTTCCATATCTGTTTGGAAGAATCTCTTTACTTCTGTTGTATCGGCCCCTTGTCTTCTTAGCCAAGCTGCTGATTCAAAGGTTCTTACTCCTGTCTTTACTGCAAATCTATTTGTATCTATTGTCATTCCTGCAAGCAATGCTTCTGCCTCTAGTTTGATTAAATTCTTCTTCAAGTTAGAGTACTGCAAAATCTCTGATACCAACTCGCACGTAGAAGAAGCATATGACTCAATATATGAAAGTGTTGGATTTTCAATGCAATCCTCTGCTCTCCTATGGTGGTCAATTACTACAATTTTATCTGTTTCGTCAAGAAGTTCTTTGCATTCTACATAACTTACTCTATGTGTATCCAAAACAACAATAAGTGTGTCTTTATCCACTAGCTTAAATGCTTTTTCATTGTCAATAAACTGATATCTATCTGTCTCTTTTGCTTGTTTATAAATTACCTGCAACGCTTCGCTAAAGTCGTTTATTATAATATATGCATCTTTGTTGCACATTTGACAAATTCTATATATTCCAAGGGCTGATCCAAATGCATCCATATCTGGATACTTGTGTGCCATTATCAAAACTCTTTTGGATTGCTCTATTAGCTGTTTTAATGCATGGGCAACAACTCTGGATTTTCCTTTGTTGCCTTTTTCTACTGTTTGCATTTTACCGCCAAAGTATTCTATTTTGCTCATTCTCTTTACTACGGCCTGATCCCCACCTCTGCCTAACGCTAGGTTAAGTGCAGAACTTGCATATTCTTCGGTTACGCCAGGTGATTTGCCGCCAATTCCAACGCCAATGCTCAAACTCACTGGAAAATCGGCTTCTGTCTCAATGCTTCTTATTTCATCAAGTATAGAAAATTTGTTTTCCATCATCTCATCAACATGTAGATGTTCAAAAAACATAATATATTCATATTCGCTTAATTTGTTTATTGAGCCTTTTGTCTTTGTTGCCCACTTTCTTATGGTTGTATCTACTGCTGTAGATATTGTCATTCTTTTTTCTACGGCTGTACTAGCAATAAGCTCATCATAGTTATCAACATTGATCATTGCAATACAAATTTTTTCGTCATTGTATCTTTCTTTCAGGTTTTCAAAGTTTGTAATGTCATTGAAGAAAACTAAAAGGTTAGCGTTTTCTTTGTCGCCATTTTTATTTATTTGCAGTCTAAATATCTTGCCGTTTCTTTCTACTGCAAGATATTTATTTTTTTCTATTGCGGAATATAGATCCTCTGTTTTAATGCCTGTAAGTGCAAAGAAATCTGCGTCTTTTATTCCTTCATAAATGAATACTTCTCCAATATGTGCGCTTGCGCTTACAACTTTTCCATGTGGATTAACAATACACATAGGCAAGGGGACATATGAAGTTAGTAATTTTTCAAATCTTGTTTCTGCCATGGCTCTTCTCCATATATTAACACTATAATTAATATCATCATAAGTAATGGGCAAGTTCATTGGCTCTCGTCGGCAGGCTTCCGCCTGCTAGCAGTGTT
>JAVXAG010000056.1:10383-11917 GCA_036660615.1 Anaerovoracaceae bacterium | reverse complement strand
CATACAGTACAATTATCATTCCTGGCAAAACCACTACATCTCCAATATATGAATAAATTGTTTTCTTTGAATTACAATAACATTGGCCTTTTAGTATCTGTGGCAACAAAAGTTCTGCTCTACAACTAACTCTGCCATATTGGTCTATTATAGCCGTTATGCCTGTGTTTGCCCCATGCAAGATGCATCTGCCATTCTCTACTGCTCTCATAACAGAGTGTCCAAAATGCTGAGTCAAAGCCGTTGATTTACCAAACCAAGAATCGTTGCTGGAAACGACCAGCAAATCCACATTTTTTTCCTTAACCGCTTTCCTTGCAATGCTAGGGAAGATTGATTCGTAGCATATCAGTCCACCGATTTTTGCCTCTGGAATTTTCAGCGCCACCGCAGTATCACCTGCAAGCATATTATATTTTTTGCCAGGAATAAAATTACTCAAAATGTTTGCCATCGGAAGATATTCCCCAAATGGAACTAGTATTCGCTTGTACTGTGGTTTTGATATTTTCCCATCAGGTGTGAATGCATATAAAGCATTGTATTTCTTATCCCCACTCTGCTCATAGGCTCCCAGAATTAAAGTAGTATCATATTCTTTCGCAAAACTTTTGAATACCTTAGCTTTTTTAGTATTTTTTACAATATCTATTGGTATTGCTGTTTCTGGATACACGATTATCTTTGTACCCTTATTTGCTCTCTTTGACAAAGAAATATACCTTTCAATAGTTTCTTCTTTGGTGGTATCCCATTTTTGGTCAGCGCCAAGACCTCCCTGAACAATTGCTACAGGGATTTTATTACATTCCTTTTCTTCTCCGTCAAATACGTTAATCTCCACATTACCCCATGCAAAATTGCAAACTAATAATATTGTAACTATCACCCACATAATTCTTTCCCCAAGTATTGCCTTGGAAATAAATAGATTTACAAGCAAAATAAATAGTGTCATCCCTAGGCTTCCAAAGATAGATGCCAATCGCAATAGCCTTGGATACCCATACAAAATAGTGCCAATTCTCCCCCATGGAAAAGATAATGTCCCCATAGACTGTAACAGCCATTCGGACAATACAAATAGTATGGCAAAAACGACAGTCCTTTGACACATTGAAAGACCGTAAAGGAATTTTTGGCAGATTAGAAATGGTATAACAAATACAATACTAACAATAAGACTTAATATTAGAATTACAACTGATATTACCACATAAGATGATATTTTCCCAAGGCCAAAGTCGTCCAGTGGACACAGTTCGTATAGCCAATAGAACAATAATATATGATAAAATAATTGAAATAAAAAGACACTAGTAATGAATTTATTATCTTTTAAAATATATAGAAATAGAGGAACCAATGAAACCAGACAAATAATTCCAAGTTGTTCCTTGCTGAAAGCAATAGCCGTCAAAACAGCAGATATAAGTGGGCAAATAAAAGTCAATAATCTTCCTCCAAAGTTTTTTCATAGTTTGCCCAATTTGTGTGCAAAATACTATAACAAGGGAGGTTGAATATTATGGAT
>JAVXAG010000056.1:0-10283 GCA_036660615.1 Anaerovoracaceae bacterium | reverse complement strand
GTTTGCCCAATTTGTGTGCAAAATACTATAACAAGGGAGGTTGAATATTATGGATGAAAAAATGACTGAGATAAAAAAACTTATAATGAAACAGTAACTTTCACTAAAAAAGAAGAACCTTGATTCATCAACGTTCTTCTTTTTCTTTTTCTTTAAACAATACATTCAAATCAACATTTCCTTTTATCCCATCAACTCTACCCAGATGAGTATATTGCCACATTTTGAATTTATAGATAAACTCTGGGTTGTCCGAATAATCGGCTAACCAAAGGTCGTAATCTTCAAAATCCTCCAAAGAAACTTCCCCAGTCAACCAATTTGTATTTCCATATATCATAGGTTTGTAACCATACCGCTTTACTTCCTTGCAGAAAGCAACTGCAATGTCTGTTTTTTCCTCATTGGTCAAAACTTTTATTCTATCTTCACCATCTACGTATTCCATATCAAAAACAATTGGGTAAGAAAGATCATATCCTTTGACTGCATTTACTGCAAAACGAGCTTCTTCCCTTGCTTCTCTCTTGGAAATCGCTTGAGAGAAAAAATATACTCCAACATCCATACCCACACTTGTAGCATTTTTTATATTACTTTGGAATTTATCATCAATGTGGATTTCTCCACCTACTCTAGTTCTGTAGCCAGCTCGAATAATAGCGAAATCTATACCACTATCTTTTACCTGCTGCCAATCAATATTTTTTTGGTATGTAGATACATCGATGCCTGCTAGTGATGTAATTTCCCCATCATCATAATATTTAAGACCGTTTTTTTCATATATGTTTTCCAAATTATAATAGTTCCTCTGTATATACTCTTGCCCATTAGCATTTATAGCAATATTATATATGGACTTAATAATCAGTCCACCAAAGACAATAATAATAGCTATCATAAAGCACATGAGTATTTTGGCTCTTTTCGTCGTCTTTCGTTTCATTTTATCCCCTTATATTTCTTTTCCTTTGTTACTCTAATCTATAAAATTGTAACATATTACGACAAATTATTCTATGGAATATTTTTCCCCATCATTTAACAAAACTAGCTTGTTTTGATATTTTCCCAGTTTTATATTCTCAGGTTTTTCGGTATGTATGGGAATAACCGCCGTCGTTGGTTGCAAGGCACTACAAACTTGTTCAATAAAATCTACTGAACCATGACCGCCGGTATGGAGTTTTACTACATATTTAAAGCCTTTCAGCAACTTGTTAGCACTACTTTCTGCCTTTTTTAAGTATCTACTCCACATAGAGTAAATAACCAAAGTGCTTTCCTGAAAATTATTTTTATAATTCTCCATAATCCTTTCAAACTTACGATTTGCTCTTACCACCATAGTAAATCCTCTTTTTTCTATCTCCAAATCCTTATTCAGCTGAATTACATTTGCAAATTTGTAATTAGACGAATAAATGCTTCCATACTTTCTTGCAATATCAAGTATCTCCATCTGATAACTGTCACAAATAAAGTATTTGCTCTTTGATGTAGCATCAAGGAAACTGCTAATTCTATCAATGTTAGTAGGCGAACATATTACAAAAACATATTTATACTGATTAAGTAAAAAACTAGCAGTCTCCTCCAATTCTTTCTCTGTTTTAATAATCTGTTTTGGTTTTGATAAGGTAGTTCCCTCTGTAATAACAACATCGACAACACCTGCATTTCTCTTGAGATCAGACAGCAAACTATAACCTTTTATTCCATGTCCTCGATAGTCACCAGTATGCAAAACTTTTTTACCTTCTGCCTCAATCAAAAACATATATGCATCAAAAGCCGAATGATCCACCATAATTGGTGTTACATATATATCACCAATTAAAAATCTTTCACCATTTTTAAATGTACTTATCTTTTTTATTGTATCTAAAGGTACAGTCCTTTTGTGGTTTTCGTTTGCATAGTATATTTCTTTGGACGCTTCTCCCATATAAAGTGGAACGCCACTTATAATTTCATCAATTAATCCCATGTGATCATCATGATAATGAGTAAACAATACACCGTCGCACTTTTGCGTTTTATCCTTTTTGCTTACTCCATTTATCATTAAGGTGTTATGGTTTTTTATGTTGTTTTCATCTGGGAGTTCTTTTCCAAAATCAATAATGAGTCGTGTTTTAACAGTCGATATTTCGGTTACGCATCCACCTATTTGATGAGTACCCCTATATATTATTATATTCAAAAAAATCACCTCAAAATATTCTATGATAAATTTTAGAATTTAGTTTTATTTTTGGATTTCATATAATTTATTATAGGAGTTGTCCACAACAAATTTCGCCCTATTTTTAGGGGTTTCGACAAGTTATGCACATAATTCCCTAGATTGTATACAATCTTATCCATATGGGTATGTGCATAACTTATAATTCTATAACCCTTTATTTGCAACTTAGACAAGTTTTTATCCATTTGTCAATATACTAGTTATCCACATTTTTTTTAATCTATAAAACAAAAAATTTTAATATAAAAAAAATTTTGTTTTTCTATTGACTTTTCTCAGAAATGGGTTAAACTATATTTAGCACTCAACGATTGCGAGTGCTAACAACCGTACGAAAATAAATTTACATATTATTTCATGGAGGAAAAATTATGGCAAAAAAACAATTTAAAGCAGAGTCTAAAAAGTTATTAGACTTAATGATCAACTCCATTTACACACATAAGGAGATATTCCTAAGAGAGTTGATTTCAAACGCAAGTGACGCTTTGGACAAATTATATTACCAAAGCCTTGAATCTGAAGAAACCGGAATAAAACGTTCTTCATTTACTATTAATCTATCTATTGATAAAGAGGCAAGAACCATTACTCTTTCTGATAACGGTATTGGTATGAGTAGAGAGGATCTTGAAAGCAACCTAGGGACCATTGCTAGAAGCGGAAGCCTTGATTTTAAACTAGAACAGGAGAAAAAGAAAGATGTTGATATTATCGGTCAATTTGGTGTTGGATTCTATTCAGCCTTTATGGTCAGTGATGATGTTACGGTAATTACTAAAGCTTTCGGTAGTGACAACGCATATAAATGGGAATCAAAAGGCGCAGATGGATACACTATTGAAGAATGCGAAAAAGAAACCAGTGGTACAGAAATCATTCTTTCGATAAAAGAAGATACTGAAGAAGAAAAGTACGAAACATATTTGGAAGACTATACCTTGAAGAATTTGATTAAAAAATATTCTGACTACATAAGATACCCTATAAAACTAGGTGATGAAGTTTTAAACTCTATGGAGCCAATTTGGAAGAAACAAAAAAGCAAGGTCAAACCAGAAGAATATAATGATTATTATAAGAGCAAATTTGGGGATTACACTGATCCCGCAAAGGTAATTAGAACAAGTGTTGAAGGTGTATCCAGTTACACCGCCCTACTATTTATACCGGGACACCCTCCTTATGATTATTACTCTAAAAACTATGAAAAAGGTCTTCAACTCTATTCCTCTGGCGTAATGATAATGGACAAATGCGAAGATTTGTTACCGGACTACTTTAATTTTGTCAAAGGTCTGGTCGACTCCCAAGATTTATCCTTGAACATATCAAGAGAGTTGTTACAACACGATAGACAACTAAAAAATATTGCAAAGAATATAGAGAAGAAAATTCAGAAAGAGTTATTAGACTTACTGAAAAATAACAGAGAAGAATATGAAAAGTTCTATAAGAACTTTGGCAACCAGCTAAAATACGGAATTTATGACAACTATGGTTTGCACAAAGAAACTTTGCAAGACTTGGTTTTATTCTATTCGTCACTTGAAAAGAAAGAAATTACTTTTGATGAATATGTTGCCAAAATGTCGACTGACCAAAATTACATTTACTATGCTTCTGGTGAATCTATAGAAAAAATAGATATGTTGCCACAAACTGAGCTTATCAAAGAAAAAGGCTATGAGATTCTTTACTTAACCGACGATTTAGATGAATTTGTTCTTCAAGTAATGAGAGATTACAATGGTAAGGAGTTCAAATCAGTATCTGCCGAAGATATGGATATAGAAGAAACTCAAGAAGAACAAGAGGAAATGAAGAAACAACAGGAAGATAATAAAGAACTTCTTGATTCTATAAAAGAATTACTTGGCGATAAGGTTACAGAGGTTAAACTGTCCCCTCGTCTAAAAAACACTGCTGTATGTTTGACAGCCAAAGATGGACTATCTCTTGAGATGGAAAAAGTACTGAATTCTATGCCTGCAAATGATGGAATAAAGGCTGAGAGAATTTTGGAATTCAATCCACAACATAAAATAATGGAAGTTTTGCGTGCTGCAAACACTGATGACAAAGAATTACTAAATACTTACGTAAACTTACTATATAACCAAGCTTTGCTGATTTCTGGTTTGCCAGTAGACAACCCACTGGAGTTCTCAAATGATATCTGTGACTTGATTATAAAATAGACAATAAAACTTATTATGTAAACAAAAAAACCTCAGCGACAACTTGACTTTAACTGTCAATCTTGCCTGCTGAGGTGTTTTTTTATTGTTTATTCTTCTATATTTGTTACGCCAAAGAGCATTTTATCAATTGCTACGCAAGGATCTTCCATAATCGTTACATCACACAAGTTGCAAATATTAGCTAATGTTGAATGTATCCATGGATTTCTCGTTCTCACGCATTTTAACAATCCATTTTCCATTATATAATCCACAAAGAACTGTAAAACCGTATCAATTTCATTAGTGTCTTGTGGCACAACATTGAGTTCAGAAACTTCCCCGCTGTCTTTATCAATTACTATGAAAATAAGCTTTGTAATCGGTCTATCCTGCTTTGGATCTTCGTATTTTGTTGGTAAATAAGCAAAGTCCATATATAACTCATCCATAGTCTTGGGTTGTTTTTTTAGCCTCATAACAAGGACTTCATCTATTATCTCTATATATGGATAGGATCTGGTTTCTATAATGCTCTTTTCCTCGCAGTTAACCCATTGCATAGTATCAATGTCGTATTTTCTCGTCAAGGACATATTCCCTTTGAAGTTGATATTTATATTACCACTTATATAATCATCAAGGACTGCAATTAATTGAGTGTATATTTTTATCAATTGTTCTACTTCGTCTCCATCCAAATCATATGGAAAATATCTTTTTTTGTATGATAGAAATTTTGTAGTTTCTTTGCCTTCTATCTCTTCAAATTTGCAAGCTAACTTTGACTGCTCAAATTCAACATATTTTGGATTCAACTGTGTATCTTTTACCGTTGAAACCATATCGTAATCCTTTATGCCTTCTATCCCAATGTAAGAAGATATCCCTTTTGCCTCTCCCTGTTTGCCTTCAATACTACAAAGTACGGCTTTTTCTCTGTCCTCTGGAATGATAAAAATCAAATTTGATGAATCCAAATAATCCCAAGGTTTCATTTCTCTTATTTTCTCTGCCAAAGTGTCTAACTCTTGTAATCTATCTAATGCTGCTTCTATTCTCATAACTATAACCTTTTATCTTTCTATGATGTTTTATATTAATAGAATTTGGAAATATCCAACGTTCCTTTTTTATCATTGCTATCTGTATATATAATTTTTTTATCATCAAATTTCACTTCTGCTGACTTTGTATCTGTTAGAACTTTGAAAAAATCATCATCGCACTTTGGTGCTTTGCTCTTTTCTTGATTGGTGTTTACTTTTGTATACCACCCATCAAAACCAGTGACGTTTTTTCTATTCTCGTCGTCCTGTCCAAATTGATTTAGTGTAGGGGTATTTAGATCTCTAATGTTTTCCCACGTTGCATCTATGTGATAAAACTTGTCTTTTATTTTCACAATGTTCCAAACGTGACTTTCATCATTAGAAAACGCCAAAAGGTTTTCAATCCCTAGTTGGTCTAGAATATATCTTATTGAATAAGCATATCCAGTACAAATTCCCTCTTTATTTACCAGTAACCCATATGCACCGACATTTGGACCGTCAGGATTATATGTTGTATTCTTAGACAAATAATTGTAAATATGCAAAATAGCTTCAATATCTGAATCTGTTGGTTTTACAATATCTGTCATAACCATTTCAACTTGTTTTCTAAAATCTTCTTTCATTTTCATTGCTTCTTCTTTGGAATATTGAGGTATATAACTGATATTAATTTTTTTCTTATCACTACTCAATGATATCCCTGATAGATATTCAAATTCGCTTCGGTCAAGGACTGCAAGAGCTATTCGCTCCACATCTTTCTCATTCAAATCAAATTTTTCCACGTCGACTGTCTCTTTGTATGCCTCTACTCCATCAAAAATCAGTTTGTATACATCCAGATTTGTATCTGCATATTCTCTAACCAAAGGACTTATTAGCATTTTGTTATATTTGACATTTCGATTTTGATTTTCGTCTGTTGTTTGATTGTTCTCCCCTGAACACCCACTTGTCATTACTATGACTCCAATTATTACTGCTAAAATAGCTACTGTACTAATTGATTTTCTTTTTTTTCTCTTATCCATTTTAATTTTTTCCCCATTCCCCTACTAATTTTCTAAAATTTCTCTCCAATTTGCCAATGCCATTTTGTCTTTTGTAACGTTGGTAAATGACAAATCATCAAACTTGTCCAGTTGTTTTCTTGCCTTATTGGCCATCTTTATTACGTCACCGTTGCGTGTTGTACTAGCTCCTTTTATTGCCTCAAACAGTGAAGAATCATTTATTATTATTTCGATTTCTTCTTCTTTGTATGCCTCTAGCTTTTTAAACAACTGAAGCAATGACACCAGACTTACAATTGCTGGTTTCATATACTCTAAGTAAATTGACTCCTTAATAATATGTTGGTCATCTCTGAATAAACTGTAACGTACTTCTACGTCTTCGCCTTCGTACAAAGATGGGATTGCTGTTAAGTATGCTTTTATCATTTAATTTCTCCTTCAAAATAGTTGTATAAACTTTCATCTACTTCGTCTTTTAATCTGAATACTATGTTAACAATAGGTTTGTTTTTTAGGGTTGTCTCTATAAAATCAATTGGTTCCATATCTCCCATATAATAAAAGTCTGATCCTTCCCCGTCATTTTTCTTAATAAATAGTAAGATTCTAAGTGGTTCTTTATCATAATTTCTAATGGCATTTACTTCCTTCGAGTTGATGTTTACATTGCTTCGAGTCATCCAACTAAAACAAGTACTATTTATAAAATAATCGTTATAATTCTGTGTATCTACAACATCTTCACTTTTATGATAAGTAACAAATATTGGGCATGTATCATTTTTTATTCTATAACCGTATATTGTAGATTCTTCATTTTTATCCCAATTTAACAGTCTGCAAACATCTTTTCTTGAGTATTTTTCATAAAGTTGCAAGCCTGTTCTAAATCTGTCTTTAATATATCTTGATGTGATTTTCTTGTAAGCATATAAAATCATATCATTTAAATATTCTGCTAAAGGTTTACTGCACAATGTTTCTCTATACCGCTCGTCCATTATTATGACTGGATTATTGGACTCAACTACTCTAACATTTGTGAAAACTCCATACTTATTTTTATCATCTGCCTTTAAAAAATCTCCATTTAAGTTATTTATTACAGAATCTAATGTGTTTCTGTTAATTTCTTCACCAATATGTTGTTTTATTATTGCATTAAATTCATCAAGCTTGACGGTACCGTTTACCTTTAGAAGTCCTAAAAGAATTATTTCATCTAGTCTTTTGACGTTTAATATCTCCCTAGAATAGAATGCTAGCAATTTTTCTTTTGCTTGACTCATAGCAGGGTGTTTCTCCGGATCAACTTTTCGTGCAAAATCATAATATGAACCTTTACTATAACTTATAAATGAATATGGATCTCTAGCTCCTTGTTGAAAGAAATCAATCATCATTGGGGTCCTTCCTAATCTATATTTCATTAAATTATAATCTTTTTTCAAGTCTTTTTGGGTGGATAAATTTGTATTGCTAATGGATTTATATATATTTTCTTTAGTAATTTGGTCAAAATTCACTGTAGAGCAACCCGATATAACTGTACTTCCACTATTCATGAGTTTAATAAGTGTATCTTTATTATAGGATCTATCTCCATATAGTGCAATGGGTACCATGTAATTGTTTGCATAGTTTCCAACAAAATCAATAACTGTAAGGTATTCTTTATTGAGCACTTTTCTAAGCCCTCTGCCCAATTGTTGTACAAAGACTATTGATGATTGAGTTGGTCTAAGCATCACAAGTTGATTTACCTCTGGAATGTCAATGCCTTCATTAAAAATATCTACTGTTAAGATATAATCAAGCCCATCATTTCTAGGCGTTTGTTCCAATTTTCTAATGGCAATTTCTCTTTGTTCTTCTGTATTTTCTCCAGAAAGCGCAACAGTTAAATAGCCTCTTTCATTTAATTTTTTTGATAGTTCCTTGGCCTCATCCACTCTGCTACAAAATATTAAACCTTTTACACGTTCACCGTAATAATTATAATGCTCTACCGCATCAATTATTCGATCAACTCTTTCATTGCATATTAATCTGCTAAAAATTGTATTATCACTAATCATTTCACCATTGACAACAAGATCGGTTATACCAAAGTAATGGAACGGTGCAAGCATTCTTTCTTCTAATGCCTGATTTAGTCTTATTTCATATGCAATATTATGATCAAAAAGATTAAATACATCGTATCCATCTGTTCTTTCTGGCGTTGATGTCATTCCAAGAAGAAATTGGGGTTTGAAGTAATCCAATAATTGTATATATGTTTCTCCGCCCGCTCTATGAACTTCATCAATAACTATATAGTCAAAGTGATTTTCATTAAATTTTTTCATGATATTTTCTTTAGAAATAGTTTGAATTGTAGCAAAGGTATAGTCGCAATTATAGTTTTTCTGGTTACCTGAAAGAATCCCTGCATTAATATCATAGCCTAATACTTTTTTAAAACTCTGCATTGCAGCATTCAAAATATTTTCTCTATGAACAACAAAGAGAAACTTCTTGGGCTGAAATTTTGCAACATCAAATGCTGATAGGTATGTTTTACCAGTACCTGTGGCTGAAATAATCAATGCTTTGTTTTTTCCTTCTTTTCTAATAGCTTCCAGATGCCTTAATGCCTCTGTCTGCATTTTATTTGGATAAATTTTTATCATTGATGTAGACTGTATATTTTCTTTTTCACTATCAAACGAATTGCGTGCTCTTCCTATGGCTCTATAGATTTTATCATATTGATCTATCCAATCATCCGTAACTTTTATGGCATTATCAAAAGTATACTCATATTCTCTTAGAATATTCTTCATTACAGAACCATTCTCCAATGAACTAAGTTTGAGATTCCATTCTTTATTATAACTTAGGGCATTTTGTGTCAAATTACTGCTGCCAATGATAAAAGAATAGTTATCACTATGCTTAAATATATATCCTTTTGCATGGAAGTTTTCTTCTGTTACTATTCTAAGTTGTATGTTGTCATATTTCAGTAATCTTCTTAGGGCTTTGGGTTGAGTAAAATTTTGGTATTGAGAAGTCACGATTTTACCTTTTATCCCTCGGGAAGTAATATCATCTAATGTATTTAATAGTGATTGAATTCCGCTTTCGGTTATAAACGCAACTGAAAAATAGAACTCTTCACAAGTTCTTAACTCATTAATAATACTTGTGAGTACCTTAGTTTCTCGTTTACTATCATTAATCAATAATTTTGGATTATACCGCTCCAGAGATTTATAATTACAATCAATAAATCCATTTTCATAGCTGCTAGCTAATTGTTCGTTAATATTCATTCGATCAAATTCCTCTATTCACAAGTGCTTCAACTACTGGAAAATCAGCAGCAGCCCAATCCAAGTCCAAAATATCATCAGTGGTTTTCCACTGCATATCCAAATGCTCTTTTAAGTTAATTTTTTCATCTGTTATTTCTGAGATAAAACAATGCATTTTTATGAAAAAATCCGGGTATTGATGCTCGACAATATAAAACAGTTCCATATTATCTATGTCTATATTTAAATCCATTTCTTCAATTAACTCTCTATGTAATGCTTCTTTTGGGCTTTCACTACCTTCAAGTTTTCCTCCAGGAAATTCGTATTTTTGTGATGTATATTCATATATGCCATTTCCACGTTTTGCACACAATATTTTACCATCTTTTATCAATATTGCTCCAGCAACTTCCAAATGTTTCATTCCCTATCTCCTACTATTTTACACTAAAAATTTGTGCAATGTT
>JAVXAG010000055.1:7588-12137 GCA_036660615.1 Anaerovoracaceae bacterium | reverse complement strand
CGTTTCTGTGAGCAAATCAAGAAATTATTTTTTTCCTGGAAAATTTAGCGGGTTTTTGCCATATGCGTTGCAAAAATATGGAATCTTTGATATCTTTAATATTATACAGTTTTATTTTGTTTTGGAGGTGCAATATGCAACATGAAATATTAGATAAAAAACCTTTGCTTGATGAGAATGGTCAACTAACTGAACCGGGGTTTGCGAAGAGCTTGATTCTTGACTACGACCGAAACGCAATAAAAGCGCCAGGTCTTAGAATAAAGGAATGGGATTATTACTTGATTACAAATGATGATTATGCCATTGCCCTGACTATTGATGATAACTCATATATGGGACTAGATAGTATATCTTTTATTGATTTTAGAGCGCCTTTTGAAATAACTACAAGCAAAATATCGGCGTTTACCATGGGAAAAGTAGGGTTTCCCGCTTCATCGTCTATTGGCGATATAAATAGAAACCGTAAAAACTATTCCATTTCCTTTGCGAAGGATTCTGGCACTCGCACATTAACCTTCCATATGGAAAATTTTCATAATAACAAACCTATTGATGGGAAAATAGTATTATATAATGTTCAAGGTGATTCCATGGTCATTGCAACACCTTTTGACAAAGCCGGTCATTTCTATTACAACCAAAAAATCAACTGTATGCCAGCAAGTGGCAGCGTTAACTTTGATGGGAAAAAGTATGAATTTGAACCAAAATCCTCTTTTGGTGTTCTTGACTGGGGTAGAGGCGTGTGGACTTATAAAAACACTTGGTTCTGGGGCAGTGCCTCCGGTGCCATCGATAGTGTTCCTTTTGGCTTCAACATTGGCTACGGTTTTGGCGATACTTCCGCTGCCAGTGAAAATATGATTTTTTATGACCAAAAAGCTCATAAACTTGACCAAGTAACTTTTAACATTCCAAAAAATGCAGCTGGCAACGATGATTTTATGAGTCCTTGGACCTTTACCAGTAACGATGGGCGTTTTGAAATGGACTTTGTCCCAATTATCGATAGGGCTGCCGACAGTAATATTGGCATAATCCGCTCAAACCAGCACCAAGTATTTGGACTTTTTACTGGCATGGCTACTTTAGACGATGGCACTGTAATCAATGTCAAAGATTTTCTTGGCTTTGCAGAAAAAGTTTTTAATAAGTGGTAAATGTACGCAAAAATTAGCCCCCAAAAAATAGCTTAGGACGTTGAAATATCAACGTCCCTTTTAATTTCACTGTCAAACCAGTTCCTATTTATATTCCTTTGTTACATATGGACTTGTTGCAGTCTTTAGCATTCCGCCATATCCAAGTTCAAATTCCACGATATCTCCAACTTTGTACTCTCTGTCACATTTTGTAACGTCAAGAATAATATGGTCTGAGCTTCCGCCCATAATATCGATTTGTTTGTCAACTGGCGTCATACTTCCAAGATCAGTGTCTTGCTTGCCTACCCCGATAATAGCCCTCTTCATAATTCCTCTGTCCTCATAATAAGGTTTTTCACCAAAAGCATCGACACCAACCTCTCCAATTGGAAGAGAAGGTTTTTCCTTTAGCTCAATTATCTGGGCTTGCAAAATCAAACCGTCACTTACAGTCCCTGGCAATTTTGTTTCATAAGCAGTGTCATTTCCTAGCAAGAAAGATTCACCTAACCTTAGATTATTGATTCCTGCTGGCATTTCGCCCTTTTCAATTAGATAAATCGAACTGGAATTTCCGCCAGAAACCATTTCCAACTTAATGTTGAACTTGTCTTCGATTTTTTTGCCTATTGCTACCAACTTTGATAAATTGTCGTTTTTAGGAATAATAGCGCCATAACAAGTTAAGTTTACACCTATGCCATAAAGATTAATATTCTTCATAGTCAGGATTTCTTCTACTGCCCCAAAGATTTGATCCTCGTTTTCAAAGAAGATGCCTTCCCTCAAGTCGCCAAGGTCAATCATAAGCAAAATGTTGTGGACTAGTCCGGCTTTTGCTGCCGCTTCGTTTAGAAGCCTAATCGTGGATAACTCCGAGTTAAAACTTAAGTCGACATTTTTCACTACTTCACTGACTTCAGAATGCATTGGAATTCTAAGCAAAACTGTCTTTTTGCCATTTTTTCTTGCAACTTCCTGATAAGATGCGATGTTCGCAACCCTTGAATCTGCCATAAAATCAACAGATGGATTTTTCGCTACCATTTCAGACATTTTTTTATCAGCACAAAGTCCCTTTGTTACTATCATAAGGGAACAATGACCTTCATCTTTTGTAATCTTCGCACAAGCATTTAGATTACCCTCTAATTTTTTTAAATCAATTATTAATTTTGGATACATATCATTTTCTCCTTTAACACTCTTTTCTATTTACGCAATGTTTTCTATAACATAGTCTACAATTATGGTCACAGTCTCCTGTAGCAGGCACTTCTTTATGTCTATCATTAGCCCCGCCTATAGCTTCCTCTTCTTTATATGCACTCATATCGTATCCTGCCGCTTCGCATTCTTCAATATGTTTTCTGTATTCTTCGTCACGCTGGATTTGTTCCTGCGTTACCCTGTTAACCTCATCAATATAAATTGGCTTTTGTGGTTCTTCCTCTTTTTTTGCAGGGAACTTGAAATCCAAACTCTTTTCAAGAAGTTTTATTGTTGCTTCCTTATATCTCTTTGACAAAACGCCGAGAGATGCCATAATATAATCATTATCCACTAAGATTTGTGCATGCTCACTAGGGAACAACATCAATCCCGTTTCATTGTGTTTTGCTATGTGCTGCATCAGTTCTACTCTGTGTGGAAGTCTTGTCAAAGCTCCACCAGTTCCTATAATGTACTTTACTTGTGTAAGATCTTTTCCCTCTGCCACAGTGCTTCTTCCAGATGGACCATAAATATATCTGATAATACCAGCATGTCTTTCCACTGCTCTAACTACTGCTTCTTGAGTAAGTCTTTCTACAAGCTTTATTTCGTCGTTTGTTCTAGGTATTGCAACATATGAATCAAGTGTTTTGTCAAGGTCAATACCCATCTGCAAACACTCTTCCCTTAATTTCGCTTCTCCGATTGATTCAATTACCTTGGTTCTATTTACATAAACACCTAGGTCACCCTCAACAGTTCTCTTGGCTTTTGGCTCTGGTGCAATCAAAATTCTAGCCACTTGGTCAGATTCATCTGTTACCGAATGTAAGTCAGTTGTTGCACCACCTACATCAAGAACCATAAGGTTTCCAATGCACTCATAAAGAAGCTTTGTACATTCCATTACTGCTCCTGGTGTTGGAATTATTGGGCCTTTTACCATATCCCTCACGTGTTCCATTCCTGGAGCCTGTGTAATATGTTCCTCAAATGCATCCTGAATTATTTTTCTGCAAGGCTCTACATTCAAATCATCTATCTTTGGATATACATTTTCAACCAAATATAGCTTTTGTCCACTTTCTTCGTCAAAGATAAGTTTCATTTCTTCTTGGTTTTCGATATTGCCACCATAAATTACTGGCGTATTCAAACCCATACTTCTTATCATTTCTGCATTATAAATTGCAGTATCTCTTTCCCCGTAGTCTACTCCACCAGCTAATAGGATTAGATTTGGTTTTATAGCCTTGATCTTTGCAATATCAGTTCTTCTAAGTTTCCCAGATGTTACAAAATGAATAATACCACCTGCACCAAGAGCCGCTTCTTTTGCAGCTTTTGCAGTCATATCATATACAAGCCCATGAACTGTCATTTTTAGTCCACCTGCAGCTGACGAAGTCGCTAACATTTCGTTATACTCCAAACTGTCAATTCCCATTCGCTTGCAAAGGTCATCAATAGCTCCCTTTAGACCAATTCTTACATCTCCATCATCTACTGAAGTTGGTGCTTGGCCTTGCGCCCAAAATACTGGATTATCTGTATCTAAATCCGTAAAGGCATTTACTACCGTTGTTGTCGAGCCGATTTCGGCTACTAATACGTCTACTCTCATATTTTCTTCCTCCTGTTATATTCTTCTCTTAGCATTGAGTAAATTATCTGATCAAGGTATCCACGCTCTGCTTTATAGTTTGCCCTAAGAATTCCATCTCTGTGCATACCTAGTTTTTCGTATAAATTTAGTCCAAACACATTGTCTGGATACACATCAAGCCATAATCTGTTAGTATTTGTGTTTTCAAAAGCATATTTGAAAAGTCCTTCCATTGCTTCTTCACCAAACCCCTGTCGTTTTTCTGTAATAGCAATGCGCCTTACTTCAAAGATGTTTGATTTAAAGTCCAGTCTGATAAGGGCATACCCCACAGTAATATTTTTACCCTTTTCTTTGAAAATTAATAACAAATGATTTGGGTCTTTTATCTCTGCTTTATGTTCTTCCGTAGTTCCTATCCAAAGAAAATCTCTGTTTTCTTTATGACTTTCGATTTCAATAATTTCATCGATTTGTGATTCTACCGCTTCATTTACCAACATTCTCTTTGTTTCAAATAACATATCTGGCCCTCCTCTAGGCTTTTGCCTGCATTTCATATTACTTCTACTATATA
>JAVXAG010000055.1:0-7488 GCA_036660615.1 Anaerovoracaceae bacterium | reverse complement strand
TATTATCATAGAATCAATTTATATAACAGAACTCTTTAACCCGTTTTCTACTACTCGGTTTTGCTATATAAATTGATCCATAATGTCTAAAAAAAGGGCCGGGCAATCGCCCGCCCCTTTTAATTAGTGGTTTATTTGTGATTCCAAAATCAGAAACAATTACTATTTCTGCTCTCTTCTTCTTTGTCTTTCTTCTACTAAGAATGATACTACATCAATACCATGGGAGTTTCTACCAAATCCAGCATCAATACCAGTTTTTACTGCTTCTTCAGGTATAACCTGAGTTCCGCCAGCACAGATAATTACCTTATCTCTGATACCTTTTTCTACTGCTAATTCGTGAATTCTCTTCATGCTCTTGTAATGTACGTTGTCATGTGAAATGATTGTTGAAGCAAGGATTGCTTCTGCATCCAATTCTACTGCAGCATCAACTAATTTTTCTACAGGTACGGAAGTTCCTAGGTAGTTTACTTCAACTCCCCATTTTTCGATTCCGCCATGCTTAATGTTGATGATTTCACGAAGACCAACTGAGTGCTCGTCTTCTCCAACAGTTCCGCAAACAACTCTTAGTGGATGATCTGAAATGTCTTTGTATAATTGATCATCACTTAGGTATACTGGTTCTGGTGGAATTACAAGGTGTTCAAGGTCGATATCAAAATCAACTTTACCCTTAATTTCAATTCTAGTACCTTCAGCTTCTTGCATGATTTCTCTACTGATAACTTCAGTACCAACCAAACCTAATTTCTTACCAACTTCAACAGCAACAACTTCAGCAGTTCTTCTGTTAGTTGGGATGAACATTGTAATCATTACTGTACCATCAGCACACCATTCCATTTCAGGTTTTACAACAACGCCATCTCTGTATTTCTTAACTTTTGCAAGTCTAGTCTCTACGTTATCTTCTTCGTCTAATTCGTCAATGTAAACAATCTTGCTTCTGTCTTCGAAAGTACAACCGCCAATTAAAGCTGCTGGATCTTCTGGGTTTCCACCATATTGTTTTACATTGTTGTAGCCAAAGTGAGCTGTTACTGGAGCCATGTAGTCTTCTTCTCTTTCGAAAATGAATCCATAACCAATACCGCCTTCGATCTTTCTTGCGATACCGTCTCCATTTCTTTCTGGATATTTTGCTGAGTCAACGAAGAAACCTTGTTGAACTGCGTTAAAGTAACCACCAACTTCGATGATTTCTTCCATGAATAAGCAAGCTCTTTCTTTGATTTCTCTAGCCATATCAATTAATGGACCATCTTTCTTTAGCTCAACCATTTCCATTAATCCATCAAGACCGATTAATGTCTGTTTTGCTGTGTCGCAAGCTTCCATGTTGTAGATATGCCAAGGAACGTTTCTTCCTTCATCAGGAGTAATTGTTGATTGAATATCAGCACTTGTTAATTTTGAAATGAACATATTTAGTACATGTGTTACTGTAGCTTCTCTAGCTGATGAATCGATGTACTTAGTATTCATTTGTGCTCTCATCTTGTATCTGTTACAGAAATCTCTTAGAGCTACTGCATAAGGTAAGTCCATGTATACGCATGGTGCAGGTGTAGCTGTTGGAGGTACTGTTGATAAACTGATGTTTTCAGGCTTAATTCCAACTTTTTCTGAGAATAATGAGTTGATAGCATGTTGAACGATAAGTTCAGGCATTACTTTCCAAGCTTCTCTAGCAGTTGCGTTAGCATTATGTGCTCCATCGATTTGTAGCATATCAGCCCATTGCATAATTTTCTTTGATTCGCAAGCGTCAACAAATGATCTTACACAGTTAATATCTCTGTAAAGTACATTGTATTGAGGGTCTTGGTGAGCTCCGTTGATGCCTTCTTCAGCAAACATTACAGCTACGTCTGGACCAGCTACGCCGGATACATATGAGTGATAGTTAATTGGACGGCCAACTTCATCTTCAATAAGATCCAAAGCTTTTCTCTGTGCTCTTACTTGTTTTCTAGTGATAGGAACTCCGCCAATACCTTGTGGTGTACCTTCCATTAGACCGTCAATATGTGATTGACCCATGTGTCTGATTACCATTATATGGTCAGCACCATGCCAAGCTCCCATTCTCATTCTTCTGATATCGTCTTCAAATCTACCTGAAGCGATTTCAGTAGTGATTGTTGGAAGTGGTTGTGGATCTATGTTTTCGAAATATTTTGCTGGAGGAAGTGGAACACCATTCTTCATAGGAACTGAAGCATCATGATACTCAAAAGGTCCCATCTTTAGGTTAGGAGCTGGAACTCTCCAAGTCCAACCTCTTCTTCTTGGCTCGTATTTGTCAAGGTCTTTTAAGATGTTTTCAACATCTAGCTTCTCGTTGTGTTTTAAAATCATATCTGCCATCTTATTTACCTCCCTTGAATAGTGCTACTGCGTCATCCCAGCCTTTGCCTTGAGCAAGCATTGTGCCTGCTTCTTTGATTGAAATGCCTTTTTCTTTGGATAATTTGTAAAGTACATGACCTGTACCATGGCCCATAAGACCTCTGTCCATACATCCATCTACTATTGGTTTTGTCTCAAGTGATGAGATTCCCATTCTTAGTAATACTGCTCTTTCTACTGAAGGAGTAGTGTTTTTTCTACCAAGGTCTAGAAGTGGGTCAACAACTTGTTCAGTCAAGTCCCAGAATCTCTTATAAAGTTCTTCGTCAGAAAGGTTAGCAATATGCTTTCTTCTTTCCGCAAAATCGTCTGCTCTTTTCATTCTTATTCTCCTTTACTTTTTTGATTATAAAGTTTTACATCATAATTAAATGATGATTATAATGTACTCTTCCAATTTTACTTATTATAGTCCTAATGTCTTCTTAACAAATTCTACATTTGTCTTTGTTTCTTCAGCTAAGAACTCAAGGTCTGCTGCGGATGGGTTTCCACCATGTGCTTTACAAGCCTTCTTAATAAGTGATTCTCTAAAGTGATTGATGTCTGCTTCTTGACATTTGATATCTCCAGGAGTTCTTGGGAAAATAACATTTACTCCAGGTTTATCTTCTCTTGGATCTCCAAATTTAATGTCAACGCCATTGTCTCTTGCAAATGAAAGTTGAGGTTGGATGTGCTTTCCTGCGCCAGTGTATTCTGTTTCACTGATTACAATAACTCCATCTTCTGGAAGTTCTTGTGCTAGTGAGAATGCTGCTGCAAGTGCTACGTTTCCTGCTGGTCCTCTTTCGATTCCTTCAAGGTTAGCTAATGCTTCTGTCATATAGAATACTTCGCCCTGTTTAACTGTAACATAACGATCCATATAACGTAGAGGTCTTGCTGCACTTCTTGGAACATCTGAATGGTCAGGATCAGTTGCATAAGGTACTCCGAAACCAGTGTGTCCAGTTGTACATGATTTTTTGTTGAACTGTGTATCTGAAGCCATGTGTAGACCTGTAAGGTCGATTGATGCTGCAACCATTTCTGTGTCAACGCATCCAGCTTTTATCAAACCACGAGCTGTACCAGTAATCATTCCGCCACCTGCATTTGTGCAAACAACTACATCTGGATCTTTTCCAACGATTTCACGACATTGAATAGCAATTTCATAACCTAATGTTTCTACTCCTGCGATTCCAAATGGTGAATATAGTGAAGCATTGAAATATCCTGTATCTTCCAAGATTGAAAGGAATGTATAGAATAATTCAGGTCCTACTGTAAGTTGTACAACTTCTGCGCCGTAAGCTTCGCATTTTCTTGCTTTTTCAACGATTTCTGGTTGTCCAACTCCCTTTGAGTCATAACATTCTTGAACAATAATGCACTCTAAACCTTGCATTGCTGCTTGTGAAGCTACTGCTGCACCATAGTTACCTGATGTTGCTGCGATTACGCCTTTGTATCCTGATTTCTTTGCATGAGCTACAGCACAAGCTGCTCTTCTTGCTTTAAAACTTCCGGATGCATTTGCTGCTTCGTCTTTAGCAAATATTCTTGCACCAAATCCTGGCTTTGAATATTTTCTTGCTAAGTCTGTGATGTTTCTAAGTTCAAGTAATGGAGTGTTACCAACACCAGTTCTTGATTGGATTCTAGCAACTTCGTCAAGTGTGTATCCTGTTGCTTTCATTAATCCTTCATAGTCAAATGCTACTGAACCAGACTCAAAATCATTGTAGTCAAGTCCAAGTGCTTTTTTCATTATATCGTTTGATCTTCCCATTACGGAATTATAATCTTTTGCTAATGCCATTACTTGTTACCTCCAAACATGATTTCTCTTAGCTGTTTGTCAATCTGAATGATTTCTGGAACAAATTTACCATAGCTATGAGTGTAATAAGGTCCAACTTCGATTAGCGTACCTTTTTCTAAACGGTTTGATGCTGTCTTAACTGTTACAACATCTCCGATTTCTGCATCTTCTTGTAAAAATCCTTTTGTCCACATTTCTAAGTCACATGCTTTTGTGTCATCTGGAATCTTACCTGTTCTTTCGGCTGCCTTCAATACGATTGCATGAATACGCACCCATTCTCCTTTTTTAACCATTTGTATCATCTCCTAAATTTCTACTACGTCTGCACTTTGGATCAAGTTTTTTAATCCAATGTCTACAATAAATTTATATAATACCGTTTAGAGAAGGTTATTCTCTAAACGGCTAATTAAAAATTTATTTTACTAGTTTGCAGTCTTCGTCAACTAAGTTTCTCATGTCGCCCATGATAGCTCTTGGAACTGGAATGTCGATCATTGTCTTTAGACCAGGTCTAGCGTTGATTACGTGTGGAATTGTGTTAAGAATCATAGCCATAGTTCCGATTCCGCCTTCAATTTCTGGATTGTTAGCCATGTTTACAGGTGGAACGCCTTGAATTTCTACGTAGTCACCAGTATGTATTCCAACTTGTTCTGGTTCGATTTGTTGAGGGTGATCCATTTCGATCTTAACTTCTCCATCAACTGTTCCCCAGCCCTTCATTGCAACACCAGCAACTTGGCCAGCAGCAGCAAATCCGTAAGGTGATTTTCTATCTACATCTGTAACGATAGGTTCCATATCTTGTTCAAATTTGTCAAGCTTCCAACCTAATGCTTCAGTGATCATTCCAACTGATTCAGCAAAACCAACGTGGCCTGCCATTGTTCCTTCAGCTTTTCTCTTGTTGAACTCAGCAACTTCCATTCCGATTCCTTGCTCTTCCATTACAGCAGGACCAAATGGTGATAAGCTGTTAACTCTTCTTGATACGATATGGTCAACTCTTTCGCAAGCGCCTGTCCATAAAATTACAAGTAAGTCCATGATAAGACCAGGGTTGATTCCTGTTCCTAATACTGTAACGCCATTCTTCTTAGCAATTGCGTCAAGTTGTTCAGCAAGCTTAGGTTGACCTGCTTTAGGATATGCCATTTCTTCAGCTGAAGTAATAACATTCATTCCTCTTTCCATAACAAATACTAATTTGTCATAAACGTCTGCTGTAAATGAGTTTGTGCAAACAACTACGATATCAGCTGCACCTTTCTTGATTACGTCTTCAGGAGTTCCAACGATAACGTCTTCTCTTGCTCCTCTTTCGATTCCAGGAACTACGTCATATAAACTCTTTCCGATTTTAGCTCCGATATCAATAGCGCCAACAATGTCAACACCTTGTTTCTTTACTAACATTTTTCCGATTCCGCCGCCCATAGCGCCTAATCCCCAAAGGATTACTTTTACATTTTTCATTTGCTTTTCTCCTTTAAAAATAAAATTAATTATATTAGTTATACAATTTTAGCAAAATGATCTGGTCATTTCGCACTGAGTATATATAAAGCAATTTCTATGCCAAAAGGTGATTGTATCATGTATACATCATATGCCTACTATTTGGGTGGTTTTCTACATAAAAAAGTGGTTTCTGACTTGTTTATTGTTAAAAACCACAGTTTTGTCCTTTTTCTCTTTTTGGGTTGTTCCGTTTGAAGTAGGCTTGTTCCGATTTGGTGCAAATTTATTTGCTATTTAGTGCAAATTTATTTGCTATTCAACATATCGTACTTCTTTAATTTGTGTTGCAAGGTCTGTCTCTTGATCTTTAGGTCATCTGCCGCTTTAGTAATGTTTCCACCTTGTCTAATTATTGCTTCCCTTATTAATTCCTTTTCAATAGCCTCAAGGTACTCATACAGCGGTTCGTTCTCATTCCAGCTGTCAAGCCTACCGGTCATATGTCTGCTTTGATCGGGCATTTGCAATATCTTTTCTGTCAAAACATGCTCGGATTCAGCCATTGAAACTGACTGCATTATAATATTTTCAAGTTCCCTTATATTACCTGGGTAGTCATAACTTTCCAACCTTTTCATGGCGCCGTCTGAAATCATCCAAAGTTGTTTTTCAAATCTTTCGTTGTGTTTTTGCAAAAAATTCTCTGTCAGCAACGGGATATCATCTTTTCTTTCATTCAGCGAAGGAAGGGATATGCTTACTACATTCAATCTATAATACAAGTCCTTACGCAGTTTCCCCTGTTCTATTAGATCTTCTGGGAATTCATTTACGGTAGCAATAATCCTTACGTCTATTGGGATGTCTTTTGTTCCTCCAACACGTCTAATGTAATCTTCTTGAAGCACACGAAGTAACTTGCTTTGTAGGTCATATGGCATTGCGCTTATCTCGTCAAGTAGCAGTGTTCCGCCGTTTGCCTGTTCAAAAAGTCCCGCTCTATCTACAGCTCCAGTGAAGCCACCTTTTGCTGTTCCAAATAAAATACCTTCAAGCAGTGACTCCGGCAAAGCCGCACAGTTCTGTGCCAAAAACGGTTTATCTTTTCGCCTCCCAGCAAAATGTATACTCTGGGCAAACAATTCTTTACCTGTACCTGTTTCTCCATATATAAACACCGACGCATTATTATCCGCCGCCCTTTTTGCTCTCTGCACAATTCTTTTAAACTGTTTATTCTCGCCTATTATATCTTCAAATTTATACTTTTTTATAATTGGTTCTTTTACTTTATGTGGCTCAATATTATTTTCTTGCAGTTCCAAAATGGTGTCCGTCATGGTTCTAAGATGTGTAATATCCTTTGCAACTTCAACAGCTGCGATGGTTTTACCCTGACTAATTACCGGTACTGTGTTGTTAACTGTCGTGATCTCTTTCCCGTATAAATTCTTATATGTCTGCTGTTTATTCATAGTGGAAATGTTCTTGTTTAGCGCCATATACATGGTACTCTGCCCCAAAGTCACTCCCGGAAAAGCTCTATGAAATTCTTTCCCAACTACGTCCTCAATGTTGATTTTTTCAATTGCCGCCATTGGTTTGTTATAAAACAGCCCAACTCCATCAGCATCAACAATGTATACTCCCAAATCTATTAGTTTTATCAGTTCTTCTATTATTTTTTCGTAATCTACAGCTTGCATATTGTCCCCTTCTATCTACGTGTTATTTCATTTCCTACATTATACTATACTTTTTTGCTTGGTGCAAATTATTTTGCAGTAGGG
>JAVXAG010000054.1:0-12435 GCA_036660615.1 Anaerovoracaceae bacterium | reverse complement strand
TGTTCAAATCATTTCACCAGGCGTTAGCCTGATGGCACTGCGGTGAAAAAGGTAAAACCTTTTTCGACGAGGTTATTATATCATAAATTTGTCATTAATTTGCAAGTTTTCGGTGATTTATTTCCATTCTAAAAATAAAGTATATCGCCATAGCCCCAAAGGAAAACCAGATAGATTGTTGCGCTCAACATAATATATGGAACCATTGGTCGTACATCTCCCTTTTTTGCCTTTTTCATAATAAGCTGAATGATGAAATGGCCTGCGCTAAATATTGTAGTCATAATGAATATTGCAAGGATTCCACTGCCACCTGAAACTAGGCCTAAACTTGCAAATAGCTTTATATCGCCACCACCTAGGGCATCTTTTTTGTATATTAATTTGCCCATAACTCCAACCGTTAACATTATTCCAAACCCTATTGCACCACCGATTAGACAAGTTTTCCAGCTGTAGTGAAACGGGATAAATCCAAGGGCAGTTACTGCCAAGAGAATTATAAACTGATCCGGCACAATCATGTACTTTTTGTCAGCGATTGCCATTTCCAATAATGTCCAGATTGCCAAAAGACTTGCAACTGCATATCTTGGATCGTCCATGACCATTTTTATTCCAATTATTACAAAGAACATAGTAAAAAGAACTTTCCAGGGATAGCTTTTGACTCTTTGGGAAGAATTATCCAACATTTCTTCAGAAGGCTTTTGATCGTAGTCGCAAAGCCATTTTGCCGGCATCTTATTAAAAAAATACACCGCACCATTGCCAAGGAATATGCCTGCCAAAACAGCCGATAAGCACTTTATTATTACTATTATTGTATACGTCATTCTGCTCCATTCTCCTTTATCATACATCATACCATTTTACCGCCCATTCCTCAACCATTTTATGCGTTAACCCTGTTGCAATTTAGCCTTTTAAAGCAGGTTAGTGATATACAAAAATTGAACAATTTTATCAGTTTTACTTTGTGTTTTTAGTTGAATCACAGAAACATTGGTATATAATGGGGGATAGTTATAGGATTTAGGAGGAAGATATGCAATTTGATATTATTAGTCTCGTATTAAATCCCTTCGTACTTATGTTTATTACAATCGCTTTGGGCTTGCTCTTTGGCAAAATTAAATTCGGTAAATTTAGTTTTGGGGCATCCGGTGCGTTGTTCGTAGGGTTAATTGTTGGCTGGGCTGTTTACAAGTATGCCAATGGTATTTATACAGATGGAGACACAGAAGCCGCAGGTTATGCTACTGCCGCTAAAATCTTTGAAGAAAATGGAGGCAAATTAATTCACCAATACTTTTTTTCAGCTTCACTAATTTTCTTTGTAGCCGCTGTTGGCCTTTTAGCTGCAAAAGATTTGGGAATCGTTCTAAGAAAATATGGTGCAAAGTTTGTCGTTTTAGGACTTTTGATTACATTAGTTGGCGCAGGGGCTACGTATGGAGCAACAACTATTATAAAAAGCACTAATGCCTACGCTGTTTCTGGTGTGTATACTGGCGCATTAACCAGCTCTCCAGGTCTGGCATCAGCCTTAGAAACATCTGAAAAACACGCAGCCGAGGCAGTGACCAAATACAATGAATATTCCAGCTCCGATAAAGAAAAAATAATCAATATAATAAATTTAAGCGATGATTTTGACTTGAATTATAAAGAAGTAAAATCATTGACACCTAAGATGGAAGCCGCTTATATTTCTAGCGCAACTAGTCAAGTGGGCATGGGCTATGCAGTTGGATACCCCTTTGGCGTAGTAATTGTTATTTTGGCAGTCAACTTTCTTAATGTAATTTTTAAATTTGACGTAGAAGAAGAAAAACGTCGTTACACCGCAGAAATGTCCAAGGCGAGAAGCACGGCCAAAGTCAAGGAAATTCCTACTGTGTCCTTCAGCATTTTGGCTTTCTCCGTAGTTTGTTTTGTCGGCTATTTGCTTGGAAGTCTTTCCGTTTATTTAGGTCCTCTTGGGTATGTCAGTTTGGAATCAACTGGCGGTATTCTGATTGCTTCTTTGGCCCTAGGTTATATTGGCAAAATTGGCCCACTAAATTTCAGAATGGATCCAAAAACTCTGGCAGTTGTTCGTGAACTTGGCTTAGTCTTTTTCCTTGCAATTGTTGGTCTGAATTATGGGTACGGTGCAATCAATGCAATCTTCAGTTCTGGACTTGTTTTAGCTCTGGTATCCCTAGTCGTCGGGACAATCGCCATTATGGTGGGGTTCTTCGTTGGCAGGTATGTGTTCAAAATCAATTGGGTAATGTTGTCCGGCGCAATTTGTGGCGGAATGACTTCAACCCCTGGACTTGGCGCAGCTACTGATGCTATCGGTAGTGATGATCCTGGTGCCGGCTACGGCGCAACTTATCCATTTGCACTGTTTGGAATGATAATCTTTACCATTATTATGTACAAATTGCCGTTGCTATAAAAAGCAAACAAGTGTATCTTCCTATATATTCAATTTATGTATAAAAACCTGTTTTTTTATCATATTAAGTGTATCTAAAAGAAAGAGGATATTTAATATGAATCAATTAGGTTTGTTTAAGCTGACCGCTTTTGCCATAGGAACGACTTTGGCAAGTGGAATTTTCAGCATTTCCAAAGATATGGCCGCCAACGGTGCTGGGACAATGGCCGTACTTATTGGCTGGGTTATTGCTGGTGTAGGCATGTTTGCTTTGAGTATGTGTTTTAATAGATTGAGTATTGTGCGACCAGATTTAAAAAGTGGTATTTTTGCATATGCAAAAGAAGGATTTGGTGAATATATTGGATTCAATGCTGCGTGGGGATATTGGCTAAGTGCTATTTTATCGCAGGTTTCCTTTTGCACATTGCTCTTTGCCGCAGTTGGTCACTTTTTTCCTGCCTTCGGTGATGGAAATAATTTACTTTCGGTAGTGTGTGCCTCCGGACTTATTTGGCTATTTACATTGTTTATTTTAGGTGGCGTTCAGCAGGCAGTTACAATTAATACTGTTATAGTTATCGCTAAAGTCATTCCAATACTGGTGTTTATAATTACAGTTATTTTATTAGGTGCATTTGACTTTTCAACGTTTATAGATAATTTTAGAGGCGAAGACACCGGACTTTCTCTAGGTAAACAAGTTCTTGAAACCACCTATTCCACAGTTTGGATTTTTACGGGTATAGAAGGTGCAATCGTTATTTCGGGCAGAGCCAAATCAACATCTACTGCAGGAAAAGCCACTGCAATTTCATTCTTGAGCCTTTTGGTTTTGTATGTGGTAATCTCCCTATTGAGCATTGGGATTATGCCAAGAGCGGAACTTGCTACTTTGAAAGATCCCGGTATGGCAACTTTGATGGCATCTATTGTTGGCCCTTGGGGTTCAATTCTCATAAATATTGGAGTCATCATATCCATTGCTGGTGCAATGTTTTCATATGTCATATTAACGGCAGATGCGGCTTATGCCCCCGCTGTAATGAAATGTTTCCCAAAGTTCTTGACCATAGAGAACAGCAAACACGCTCCTGCCATGGCGTTGCTCACAACAACTTTTATTATACAAGTTTTTTTAATCGTAGTGTACTTTCAAGCAGGAACATACCAAGTCTGCTATACACTTTCGACTAGCGCCATAATGATTCCATTTTTCTTGTCGGCACTTTATTGTCTAAAAGTCACCATGGATCACAGGCGGTTGACTACTCGATCTGCCGGAATTGGCGTTTGGGTAATTTCCATTGTCGGTACTATTTATGGAGCTTGGCTACTCATTGCAACCGGTGTGCAAAACATTTTAATTTCCGCTTTGCTATATGGACCCGGCGTGCTTCTTTATGGCTGGTCAAAGATGGAGAACAAGGAAAAACTTTTTCCTACTGCAGTTGACCTGATTGCTTTTATTGTAATCTGCATCGGTTTTGTGGTTTCTCTATTCTTGATTATGACTGGACGGATAACGCTCTTCTAAGTCAAAAGTTATAACTCAATTAAATATCGACTCTCACCAAATTTATTCCTCCTGAATACAATGTAAGAAGAACTACATTTGTATATTAGGAGGAATTTTATGTCTGATTTAAACAAAAGTCAGCTAATGAAAAGTTACCGTTTCCCGCTTATACTTCTTGCTGGAATTATCATCGGAAGTATTGTAGGTGCTGTAGCTCCAGAATTTGCTGCAAACTTGTCTCCTTTGGGGGATATTTTTATCAATTTAATGTTTACGGCCGTTGTCCCACTAGTTTTCTTATCTGTATCCAGCGCAGTATCAAGTATGGTGGATTTGAAACGTCTTGGAAAAATAATGAAGAATTTATTTATCACTTTCTTTACAACAGGTGCCATTGCTTCCACAATTATCTTGTTCTTTGTAAAGTTTTTCCCACCTGCCCAAGGGGTAAACATTGCACTTGAAAGCGGTCAACTGGAGGAAATCAGTGTAGGCGATGCTATTGTCGATGCAATTACTGTTTCTGATTTCTCTGGATTATTGACAAGGGAACACATGCTTCCGCTAATTCTATTCTCTATCTTCTTTGCTATTTGCGTAACTTTGACTGATAAAACTGGAAAAATCAGCAAGGCACTTGACATGCTGAGTCAAGTATTTATGAAAATAATTAACTTGATTATGTACTATGCCCCAATTGGTCTTGGCTGTTACTTTGCAAGTTTGGTTGCTCAATATGGCCCTGAACTTGTAGGTTCATATGCAAGGGCTATGGCAATTTATTATCCACTTTGCATTGCTTATTTCTTTGTCGCATTTTTCGCATATTCCTATTGGGCTGGTGGTGGAATGATTGGCGTAAAGGTCTTTTTCAAAAACATTTTCAGTCCTGCAATTACTTCTCTTGCCACTTGTTCCTCAATTGCCACTCTGCCTGTAAACCTAGCAGCGACGGCCAATATGGGTGTAAAAAAGGATATCAGGGAAATCGTCCTTCCTTTGGGCGCTACTATGCATATGGACGGCACTTGCCTTTCCTCAATTTTGAAGATTTCTTTCTTATTTGGAATCTTTGGTCAAGACTTTAGTGGACTTGATACATACGTCATTGCAATATTAATTTCCATTCTAGGTGGCGTCGTAATGTCCGGTGTCCCTGGTGGTGGATTGATTGGTGAAATGCTGATTTGCAACATATATGGTTTCCCTCCTGAGGCTTTCCCAATTATCGCCGCAATAGGTTTCCTTGTGGACCCTCCTGCGACTATGGTAAACGCTACTGGCGATGCTGTGGCTGCTATGATGGTGTCAAGAATGACAGAAGGCAAAGATTGGTTGAAAAAACAGTTTCCTCAATAACGAATATGATAGCCATAGACTAAGTAGTAAGAAAAATTGAACCCTAGCGAAATTGCTAGGGTTCTGGTCCTTTTTATTCTCTATTACTTTATTTCTTCCATGAACTCTTCAAGTCCACAATTCTATTAAATACTTTTTCTGTATCCGTTGTTAACTTTGCGTCTGCAACATAGTACCCATGTCTAAAGAACTGGAAGCTTTCCCCTGCTTTTGCATCAGCCAAACAAGGTTCTCCATATCCATAAGTTTCTTCAACCGAATTTGGATTCAATACGTTTTCGCCATTTTCATCCTCAATCATAAGATAATTGTAGTTTCTAATTTTTATCTTTACGGCAGTCTTTGCATCGACAAAATGAATCGTTCCTTTTACCTTACGTCCAGTGAAGCCAGTTCCACACTTTGTTTCAGGATCATATGTGCAAAGGACTTCCTTTATCGAACCATCTTCATTTTTTACTACTTCATTACATCTTACAAAATATGCGCCCTTTAATCTTACTTCGTTTCCTGGGAACAATCTGAAATATTTCTTTATAGGTTCTTCCATAAAGTCAGCACCATCTACATAAATTTCCCTAGAGAAAGGAATCATTCTGTTTCCCATTTCAGGAATTTCCTTGTTGTTTTCCACTTCAACCAGTTCACTTTTATCTTCTGGATAATTAGTAATAATCACTTTGATTGGGTTCTCAACGACATTTCTGCTTTGAACCTTGTCCTTTAAGTCTTCCCTTACACAGTGCTCAAGCAAAGAAACCTCAACCATACTGTTAGCCTTAGCAACACCGATTCTCTCACAAAAATCCCTAATAGCTGCCGAAGTGTATCCTCTGCGTCTTAGACCTGCAATAGTTGGCATTCTTGGATCGTCCCAACCTTCTACAACACCGTCGTCAACCAAAGCTTTTAGATATCGCTTGCTCATTACAGTATTAGTAATGTTTAATCTTGCGAACTCAATCTGTCTTGGTGGATTTTCCCACCAGCCAACTTCTCTTAGAACCCAGTCGTAAAGAGGTCTGTGATCCTCAAATTCCATAGTACAGATAGAGTGAGTAATGCCTTCAATTGCATCTTCAATAGGGTGTGCAAAGTCATACATTGGATAAATGCACCATTTGTCGCCTGTATTATGGTGAGTTGTATGAGCAATTCTATAAATAATTGGATCCCTCAAATTAATATTAGGAGATGACATATCTATTTTTGCACGCAACACCTTTTCTCCATCAGCATATTTGCCGTCCTTCATTTCCTCAAAAGCCTTCAAATTGTCTTCTATACTGTTGTTACGGCAAGGGCTTTCTTTGCCCGGCTCAGTCAAAGTGCCTCTATATGATTTCATTTCCTCAGCAGAAAGAGTGCAGACATAAGCTTTACCCTTTTTTATAAGTTCTACTGCTGCCCCATACATCTGGTCAAAGTAGTCCGACGCCCAAAGTCTTTCGTCCCATTGGAATCCAAGCCATCTTACGTCCTCTTCAATACAGTCAACATATTCCATGTCTTCCTTTACAGGATTTGTATCATCGTACCTAAGATTGCATTTGCCACCATATTTTTTTGCAGTTGAAAAATTTAGACAAATTGATTTTGCATGTCCAATGTGCAAATAGCCATTTGGCTCAGGCGGAAACCTGGTATATACTTTGTCGCCATATCTTTGGCTTTCTAGATCTTTATCTATCATATTATGGATAAAATTTGTTGAAATTGTTTCTGTCATTTCTTACCTCCCAAGAAAATTGTCTACGTTTTTTTAGTATACCACAATTCTTTATTTTTGACCAATTTTTATTGCTACAAATATTTACTTTCAAACTCTGCCAAAGGCAGGGCCTTATTAATATAGTAACCCTGTGCAGTATCGCAGCCCATTTCAGCCAGAATGTCCCATTGTTCCTTTGTTTCCACGCCTTCTGCCACTATATGGATTTTTAGCTCCTTGCAAAGATTTATGGTAGTCTTTACAACGGACTTGCTGGCTTGGTTAGTTACAATATTGTTGACTAAACTTTTGTCTATTTTTAAAGTTGTAAAAGGTATAGCCGACAAAATCGATAAGCTTGAGTATTCACTTCCAAAATCATCTAAGGTTAACTTGAACCCTGAACTTATATATTCGTCGCATGCTCTTACTACCGTTGCACGTTCAACGTTTCCCAGACTTTCAGTGATTTCTATTTCTACATTTTCCGTTTTGATACTGTATCGTTCTTTTAACTTTTCCACTTCTTTTAGTGAAGTAGGATCTAACAATGTTGCCCTTGAAAAATTGCTTCCAATTTTCAACATTTTTTTGCCCTGCGCCTGCCAATTTGACATAATATTAAAAGTCTCGGCCATAACAAAAAAGTCTAAATACTTTATTACATTAGCGCTTTCATATCTAGAAATGAATTTGTCAGGGAAAATAATTTCACCCTTTTCGTCCATCTGCCTTACTAAGGCTTCTGCGCCTATAACCTCACCTGTTTTCATATCCGCTTTAGGTTGCAAATAAACGACAAAGCGATTTTCACTTATCTTTGTTTTAATTTCAGATAACTCTTTTGGAATTCTCTTGTTGCCTTTTTCTTCCTCACTACGGTAGTATTCTTGTTTGTCCAAAAGCATAAAATCATGTGCATGATTAACCATTTTGTTCACATAGATATCGTTATCCGACCAAGTCGCACCAGTACTTACGCCACTATCATACTTCTTCTTGAATTTGGATTTAATACTCTTTTCTTTTTCCAAGAAGACCTCGTGAGAAAGGTCTGTCGCTATTATTATAAGTTGGTCAGTAGAAACCCTATATACATTGCTCGCACCAAAGGCGCTAATACATAGCTCCGCCACATAAACAATCATTTTATTGGCATATTCCTGTCCATTTTCATATAAACTGTCACCATATCTATTGACATCGCAATCCACTACTCCGACTGAGCTATAGCTGCTACCGTTGAAAGTTTCAAGCAATTCTCTGTATTTATTTCGACTTAAACAGCCAGTCAGCATATCCCTATCCAAGTCAATTTCCTTTGGCTTAATCTGTTGTCTCGTTGTCTTTTCCTTTGGTTTTTTGCCTTTGGTATTTTTGTCCAAAACCTGTTTAAGTGTAGCATTTTCGATTTTTTCATTCAAGCGAGATTCCGCCTTTTCATATAGTTCAGTGTATGTAGCCGTTGAAATACTTTCGATGAAATTCCCATAATACAATTGTATTTCTTTTGGTATGCCAGTCATAATTGTCCTTTGGCTGATATAGTTGACAATTCCATTGATTCTTTCTTCCGCCTTTTGTGCTGAAGTCAAATCCGTCATAAATACAACTAGTTTTGTTTCAGAAATAGAGCCCATACAATATTGGTCACCAAGAAGCGTAGTCAATAGCCTGCCAACATTGAAAATAGCTTCGTTGGCAACAGCCTCGCCCTTTTCTTCCTTGACAATATCTATTCCCTCAATGCCAATCAAAACCAACGCACACAAATCATTGCTATTGTGGTTGTCCCTAATAACATTGGCAATCATCATTTGAACTGTTTCTACATTAAATAGTTTTGTTTTGCTGTCAATTTCCACTTTTCTGTTTAAACTCAACTCGTATTTTTTTATTCTATCAATGTTCTGTGCATAAATAAAACCGAATACGTCTCCAGTTACTGGATCTACAAGCATATTCACTGTGATTGAAACCCAAATAATATGTCCATCTGGTTTTATCCATTTATACTCCATACTTGACCAATTATTGCCTATCTTGTTTGCCGCAAGCATTGTATCCCTATTGTATTTTGCGCAGAATCTTTGTTTGTCTTCCTCTGTAGCCATTGCCTCTTTTGTAAAGTCTACCAATTGATCGAAGTCAGAAATTCCATAACTTTTTTCTAGTGCAAAATTCCTATATGCATTAGTCTCTACCCTATTTCTAGTTAGATTTACCTTGAATGATTCCAAAATTGTATCCCCAAAGATACTTAGGAAATGTTCTTCCTGCTCAAGTTTCGTTTTCATTAAACCAATTTCTTGGTTTTTTACTGTGACGCCAATAGTTCTTTTTATTTCCCCATTTGTATCAAATAAATTAATAAAGGAAACTTTTGACCAATAATACAATCCATCATCGTATTTTGATTTAACTACTGCTTCGCCAGATGGTTTCTTGGCGAGAATCTGATCAAACATCATATCCAGTTCAACTTGGCACTCTGGTTTGGTCAAGCCCTCTTTTATTGCATCTTCTGGAATATTATTATATGAAATATTTTCTTTTGGCAAAAACAGTTTTTTTGTTACTAAATTGTATTCCCAAATCTTTAAATTTGTCTGTTCAAGGGCTAGGGAAAGGCGTTGCTTTTCTTCCATAAGTTGTATCTCTGTTTGTTTTTGCTCAGTAATATCAGTAATTACCGCTACAATTACAGGAAGCTCACTTTCCTCATATGGGATTTTAACTGCCCTAAAATGTCTCCATCCATTGTTGTGATTTCTATGAGAAATCCTATATGTTAACTCAAAAGAGCCGCCTTTTTGCACTCCTTCTTTGATGGTTTTTATAAATTTTTCTCTATCTAATGGTAATATACTTGATAGCAGCCTGTTATCAGTTTCATCACCAATTTCAAGCTCATCGCCCATAAATTTTTCAAAACTAGGACTAAAATACAATGATTTTAATGTCTCTCCAACTTCAATCAAAACGATGCCACCCTCCATATACTCTAAGAGTGCTGAAAGCTGAACTGTTTTATTCAGGTGATGGTCGATTTTTTCTATGGTGCTTTCTTCTTTTTCTTCTTCCGATGAGAAAATTACATACTGGTTTTTCCCCTTGCCTTTTGCCGTATAGAGTGCTTCATCAGCCTCTTTATACATTAAATTATAGTCTTTTCCTTCTTTAACTATAGCGATACCTATACTGCATGAAACGGTTGTCTTATACTCGCCTTTTGTCATAGAAAATTGCAAACCGTTAAGCAGTTCTACTGCTATGTTTACTAGTTGCTCCTTGGAACTTATATCTTTTACAAATGCTGAGAACTCATCTCCTCCAATTCGAGAAATTATGTTGTTTTTTCCCAAAACTTTTATCATTCCAGATGCAATTTGTTTTAGTATTTTATTGCCCTCAAAGTGGTTGAATTTGTCATTTATCATTTTAAAATTATCTAAATCAAGCATTATAAATGCATGGGTTTTCCCTCTACCATCATTTCTCATATAATCGTCAATCAACGCTTTTGCGGCTTTTAGATTATATAATCCAGTCAAAGAATCTGTCCTAGCCTCGTGTTCCAACGCTTGCATTTCTTTTTTCTTTTCATCTATATCGCTTATATAGACAAACGCTAATAGCTCATCATTTTTTGGGTTTTGTTGTAGGTGAAGGTTAAAATTAAACCATTTTTCTTTGCCATCTAGCATTTTTCTCAAGAATTCATATGAAAATTCATTCTTTCCCTCTTTGTACCAAATCTCTAGCTGTGGTCCATTTATGGATTCAATAGTCCTCTTGATTTTTTGGTTATTAATAATTCCCTCTGCTAATTTATAAAAGAGGTTTTCAAAATCCAAATTTTCGATAGTCTGTTTTTCATTTTCAATAGAAGTGTATCCTTCTTCCACAATATGCTTGGATACGTTAAGCACGAAAGTAACCAAAATATCTTTGTTTACAAGTTTTTTCAACTGCAGTTCTCTTAGGTATTGTTTTTTAATTAATTCCTTATCGGTTACGTCTTGGAATATGCCTATTGCCCTATATGGAGTCCCATCGTCATTGAAAATTGTTGTCATTTTCACATGTTCGTAAGTATATCCTTGTCTATCTTTTCTCAAAAACAGAAAAGTCCCGTCTGCATGCTCGTCCCCATCTTTGAGTTTATCAAACATCTCGCATAAATCCTCTGCCGAGTCTGGGTGTATGTACTGCTTTTCTACTAAACTTTCTGGCACGTTTTCGATTATTTCATCAGTCCCATGTATTTCCATAAAATGTTTGGTTTGTATGCTACAATGACTTGCAAAATCGTATTCCATAATGCTGATTGATGTATTTTCTAAAGCTATTTTGTACTTTTCGTCATTTATTCTTAAACGGTTTTCGCTTTCTTTTAACAAATCTTTTTCTTCTTCAAGTTGTCTTCTTCGTCTCCCGTCAACAAACAATATAAACCACAGCAAGCAAAGTGATGCAATAAATGTAACCGTTATTGCCGCATAACCACTTTTAGTAAATTCTTGTAATTGTTCGTTCACTATGCTTTGTGGAACAACGTTGAAAATGTACCAATCATTTACGCCTGTTGGCTGGTATACAGAATACACAGGTTCCATGGTTTCAGTGTCATATGCTGTCAATCCATTTTCATTATTAAAGAAACTATTCTTTACTTCTTGTTCGGAATATCCGCTATTAAAATCAGCAATATCCAAAATATCAAATATATTTCCGCCTGCTTTAAAATTTCCAAGGTCCTCACTGCCAATTAGTATTTCGCCTTTGCTATCACATACAAAGGAAAATCCTTGTTTATTGTAGATTTGTGGTATCAACAAATTTCTTAATGTTACTTCATTGAATCTGCCAACTACTGAACTTTTTTTGCCATCTGTATTTTCCGTTGGTACAGTCATAAGGAATTTATTATTGCTAGCTATATTTTTATCTTGAACAAAGTGTATATTTTTTTCTTGCCCAACAATACTTTTATAATATTCTTCTTCTTTTGGCGTTGGTCTATATCCGTCGTTAAAGTATGTGCTTCCATCATCAAAAATAGCTCCAACTCTAACAAAATCTTTTCCGCTTGCAAATGTTCTGATTTCGTGTATTATATGTTCTTCTGTATGGGCAATATTTACACTATCTGCAAGGGTTTCCAAAATACTAAACTGACCTTCTAGTTTCCCTTGTAACAGTTGTGATTGTTGGCTAGCCGATGCTTTTAGGGTATCGTAAATGATTGCTCTATTTTTATCTACGATAGAGGTTTGAAATGCCATCATTGAAATTAGTGTAGCAATAACAAGTAGAATTGGTATCACTACTACTGTTGCTTGCCTAAATGTGCTTTTTTTCAACTGCTTCTCCCTAAATTTTGTTTTATCCTGATGAGGTTATTATACCATA
>JAVXAG010000053.1:0-12504 GCA_036660615.1 Anaerovoracaceae bacterium | reverse complement strand
GATTTCCCTCGGTTGGCATGGCTTTTGCGAACCCAACACTTAATCCAACCAATGGGCAAAATCGCAATTGGCACGGCTTTTGCGCCAGCCAAACCTTAGCAGACATGCCCAAACTCTCCGACGTCGCAAACCGCCTGTCGCTTTGCCATGGCTTTTGCCAACCCCAACACTCCACCGCCAGCAAAAGCAGCCAATGTCCTCACCCAACTGACTGCATTATAAAAGGCCGCATCTTTTGGGATGCGACCTTGTGTATGGTTAGTTAGTTAGTTAGTTGTTTTTAGTAGTTTTCTGATTTTACTTGGAAGTATGCTTGTGGATGTTTGCATACTGGGCAAAGCTCTGGAGCTTTTTTAGCAATGATTTGGTGTCCACAGTTACTGCACTGCCATAAAACTTCTGCTTCCTTTTCGAAAACTTTACCGTCTTTAATGTTTTGTGCAAGCTTTCTGTATCTTTCTTCATGTTCTTTTTCTATCTTAGCAACGCCTTCCATTTGAACTGCGATTTCAATGAATCCTTCTTCTCTAGCTACTTTTGCCATTTCAGCGTACATATCTGTCCATTCATAATGTTCGCCATCTGCTGCTGCTAGTAAGTTTTCTTCTGTTGTTCCAATTCCCACTGCATGCTTAAACCATAATTCAGCATGTTCTTTTTCATTTCCAGCAGTTTCTTCAAAAATCTTTTGTATTTGTACATAACCTTCTTTTTTTGCCTTTGAAGCAAAATAAGTATATTTATTTCTTGCCTGTGATTCTCCCGCAAAAGCGATTAATAAATTTTCGTATGTCTTTGTTCCTTTTAAATCTTTCATATCTTCCTCCATAATGTTATTATTTAGCACTTGCACAATCGTTACAAGTACCACTTAGCAATGTTGAGCACAAATGAGCATCACTGCCCTCTACATTAAATGTAGTATTTATCATTTCCTTCAATTTATTCACTGAATCAATATTCTCAGATTGCAAGTCTATTAAATTGCCACATTTTTCACATTTCATATGATAATGCTCTTCTACAAATCCATCAAATCTATCTGCCTCTCCTGGAACCACAATTTTATTTATCTGGCCTAACTCGGTCAAAATATTTAGGTTTCTATAGACAGTTGCGATTCCCATGGCTGGCATTTTCTTCTTCGCCTCTGCACAAATCCAGTCAGCAGTAGGATGTACTCTATTTTTTCGTATTATTTTTAGGATCAAATCCCTTTGTTTTGAGTAATTCATACATGCTCCTTTCTGTAAACTGATAATGATAATCATTATTATAATTCTTTTAAACCGTTCTGTCAAGTGGTTCCCAGAATGTTTACTTTTCATAAAATAATGTTTTTCTTGTTTAATAATACCCTCTTAGGGTATAATAATTTATAACAAAATCAAAATATATTTGGAGGTAGATTAATTATGAAAAAGTTTTTTAGATGCTCACATTGTGGAAATATTGTAGAGATGGTAGTTGAAAGTGGTGTTCCTGTTGTATGCTGTGGTGAGAATATGCAGTTGCTAGAACCTAATACTACTGATGCCGCTGTTGAAAAGCACGTTCCTGTAGTTGAAGTTGCAGGAAAAGAAGTTACTGTAAAAGTTGGAAGCGTAGAACATCCAATGATGCCAGAACACCACATTGAGCTTATTATTTTAGAAACAAACTTAGGAACACAAAAGAAGTATTTGGATCCTGCTGGTAAACCTGTAGCACAATTTGCTTTACTTGATGGAGAAAAAGTTGTTGCTGCATACGAATATTGCAATTTACATGGCTTTTGGAAATACTCCCTAAACTAGTAATAATAAATACAATTTTGATGAAAATCAAAAAAAGAAGAAGCTATTGCCTTTGGAATAAATTTCCTAGGTCATAGTTTCTTTTTTTCTAATTACTATCTATCCTTTATACCAGCCGCAGGCTGTGCATTCCCAAGTTTATACCAGCCGCAGGCCATGCAAACATAATTATTTGCCTTATAAGTTCTTTGCGATTTTAGCCCCAATATCTGCGTTGTTCAAAACAAGTTTAATATTGGCTTCCAAACTGCTGCCCTCAGTTAATTGCTTTACCTTGTCAAGCAGGAACGGTGTAATTCGCTTTCCTTTTATTCCCTTTTCTTCACATTCATTTAATGCCTTCTTTATTACTTCGTCCATCTTTTCAAAAGGTATCTCATCTTCCGCCGGAATTGGGCAAGCTACAAGAATGCCACCTTTCAATCCAAGCTGGTGTTTTACATTAATCAATTTACTGATTTCCGCAGGATCTCCAAGAGCACATTCTGTTTTACAGCCACTGCTTCTACTATAAAACGCAGGGAACTCATCCGTTCCATAAGAAATAACCGGCACCCCTGCCGTTTCAAGATATTCCAACGTTCCTTGGATATCCAATATGGATTTTACTCCCGCACATACCACTGTAACATCAGTATTTTTCAATTCTTCAAGGTCTGCCGAAATGTCAAAAGTTTGACCGGCGCCTCTATGGACACCGCCAATTCCACCAGTAACAAACACTTTTATTCCTGCTAGTTTTGCTGCAATCATAGTCCCTGCCACCGTTGTCGCGCCATCAAGTTTCTGTGATATTACAAGAGGGAAATCCCTTCGACTTACCTTTACTACATTCTTCGCTTGTGCCATATATTCTATTTCGTCATCAGTAAGTCCAACAACTATTTCACCTTTGATTATTCCTATCGTAGCGGGAACTGCGCCGTTTTTTCTGATAACAGCATTTACCGCAAGAGCTGTCTCCACATTTCTTGGATATGGCATTCCATGAGCTATTATAGTGGATTCCAATGCAACTACTGGCTTTCCAGCTTCCAAAGCACTTTGTACTTCTGGATTTATTTTTAGATACTTGTTAATCATTTTTCATTCTCCTCATTACCTCTTCAAGGTTTATGCTTCGGTTTACCGCGGTTTTCGACTCTAGTGCAATAGACGCTGTGGCCATTCCAAATTTTGCAGTTTCTTCAACCGTCCATTCTTTAATATGTCCAAGAACAATTGCCGCAGAAAAAGCATCCCCTGCTCCAGTGGCACTAATCAAATTTACATTCTTCGGTTTTATTATACCTTCCGATTTGTCATCTTTGTAGTAAACCCCATTCTCGCTTAAACTGATAAACACCCGTTTTACGCCTTGATCAAGAAACCATTGCCCTGCTATTTTTAAGTCTTTCTCCGTATTAATAGGTATACCGCAAAGGATTTCCGCTTCCATTCTATTAGGTTTTATTGTATGGAACCTGCCTATTATGTCTCTGGCTCTCCCCGCCTTGGCAAGGGAAACAGGATCAAGAAACAAGTCCACATTTTTTAACTCATCTGTAATATATGCCAAAATATTTTCCTTTAGGTTGCAGTCAATGACTACCATACTTGACTTCTTTATTGTTTCAAGCTTGTCTTTTAAAAACTCTGGAGTTATCTGTTCCAAAATATCGTTATTGCAAATAGCCATTTCCATATCATTTTTATCATTAAGTATCGATAAATACATTGCAGTGCTTTGGTTCTCCAACAACACTACATTTGTTGTATCAACACCCAAACCAGATAAATCTTCTTTGGCACTAATCCCGACAAAGTCAACACCTGCAACAGCAACAAGAGCAACATCTCCAGAAAGTCTGGCTATATTCTCCGTAATATTCCTACCCACTCCACCAAAAGCAATGGTAATGTCCCCTGGATTTGAATCCTCAAGGATTAATTCATTATATGGGCATCCTTCAATATCTACGTTTATGCCTCCAATTACAGTAATGTCAGCCATTTTTATTCTCCTCTGCTCAATCTACAAATATACTCCCACCGATAAACTCCCTCAAAATCGAGTTGTTTACTATTATGGAATCGTCCTCAATTGTTCTAAAGAATCGCAAGAACTTTAACATTCTAACGGCTTCCGCATACTCCTCTTCATCGTGATGAATCTGTTTTAGAAGGGGTTCTGCATATTTTTTTAGTACCGATATCTCGTAAATATGTGCTGAATTAAACAAAACATCTGCCTCTCCACTGTAAGGGAAAATGTTTTTGTCTTCCCCCGCTCTTACCTTTGGCCACTCTTTTATAGTGCTTTGGGCATTATGTCCACGATACAGATTGTCCCGCACCATTCTGCGAAGCATTCTCTCGTCTGTCGTAGGTATTCTGTTATGGTTGTCTATATTTAACTGAGTCAAAGGGCTAATATATATCTTAAACTTTTCTTTTTGCGGAATTTGCTCTGTCAATTTCTCGTTTAGTCCATGTATTCCTTCTATTACAATTGGTTGGCTACCACTTATCGAGGTTATTCTTTTGCCAAATTCCTTGTGTCCCGTCATAAAATCAAATGTAGGCAAGTCAACTGTTTTTCCTGCAAGCAAATCATTCATATTGCTATTGAACAAATCTATATCCAAAGATGATAAATTTTCAAAGTCCTTTTCCCCATTTTCGTCAACAGGAGTCATCTCACGTTCCCGAAAGTAGTCATCAGTTCCCATATATAAAGGGTTTAGACCGTTGACTTTTAGCTGTATGCAAAGTCGTCTTGCAAAAGTAGTTTTTCCAGAAGATGATGGGCCGGCAATCAAAATAATTCTCTTGTGTTCTTTTTTTATCATATCTGCTATTTTAGCTATCTTTTTTTCGTGAAGCGCCTCAGAAAGCTGAATAACTTCTTTGTATTCTCCGGTTTCTATTTTCTCATTCAAATCCGCTACATAGTTAATGCCCAAAAGTTTATCCCATTTTGTCTGTTCTCCAAAGGCTTGGTACATCTTTATCTCATCTATAAACGGTGGCATTACGTTTGGATTTGATGGGTGAGGAAATCTAAGCAAAACTCCACGTCTATATCTCTTTAGCTCAAAGTGTTTTATATAACCTGTGGACGGCACCATATAACCATAGAAAAAGTTTCTGCACCCTTCCAAAGAATAAAATTTCACCTTCTGTATTTTTAGTGATTCGTTTAATAATCTTGTCTTTTCTCTCATACCGTCGTTTATTAGAATATCCAAAGCTTCCTCTTTAGATACTATCTCTTTGACAAAAGGAATATTTTTTCCTATTATAACTTTCATCTCTTTTTCAATATTCTTTATTTGCTTATCTGTCAACGGATATATGGATTTGATCTCTGTATAAAGCCCCTTGTTAAGGGAATTTTGTATGTCAATCTGCACGTTACCCAAAACATCTTTTGCTGCTTTTAGGTAAATCAAAGATAGACTATATTGATAAATCAAATTAGCCGATTGTGTTCTCATATCCAAAAACTCTATATTGCACTTTTCTTTGATTCTAAAAAGCAAGTCTTCTATTTTATTGTCTACTTTTGCCGCCAATACTGTATACGGCAATTGTTTTTCGTATTTCTTGTATAGTTCCTCTATTGTCGTTCCCGATGGGACATCTATTTCTTCCCAAGTGTCTTTAATTGATTTTTTTAGTTGAATTTTCATAATTTATCCCCCTATATGTTGCTAACAATATTGTATCATAAAATGAAAGATTTTGGTTAAAATATTCCTAGGAAGGAGTGAGCATAATGATAATGAAAAAAATAATTCTTTTACTATTGATTATTGGTGGTCTCAATTGGGGCCTTGTTGGTATCTTTGACTACAATCTAGTCTCTAGCGTTTTTAGTGGAAACCTTGCAATTATTGCAAGAGTAATCTACATCGTTGTTGGACTAGCCGCAATATGGGCTATCACATTTCTTTTTGACAACAAAAGAGAGGGTTAACATTGCCCTCTCTCTTTGGGTTAAATAACCGTTTTGTTTAGCATTGTGGTCTTGCTTCGCAACCATCATATTTATCTCCACATCCGAAGATACCAGGATTACAAAACAACAGCACTAGAAACAAAAAGAAGAATAGTAGATTGTCATCTACGCCTTTATTACACTGAGACATAATATCCCTCCTAAATGTAAAGTATATAACTACCTACATATATATATGCTTTTGCCATTAAAATGGTTCTGTTTCTTGCTTGATATTTTTTTCTTCCTCGGCGCTGTCTTCTATTATTTCGCCGGTTACCCTATCTACTTTAACATTTTCGCCCATATATGTAACGTCTTCTGAGTCCATTATCGGATCTGTTGCTGGCTCTGGGCTTGCCGTCTGTGATGCAATTGGTGTTTTCGCCATATCCGGTGTTAATTCAATAGCTGTCTGTTTAACGTATGGTCTTGACTCGCTGGCATATTTAGCTTTTTTCTCCGCTTGCTCCGCTTTTGCTTCTTCAATGACGTTGCGATTATTAAATTTAACTAATGCATTTAACAATTTTCTCGCTTCTTCACCATGCAAAGTGATTCCTCTGCTCATATGCTCATGTTCTTCGTCCCAATCGCGTATGTCATACTTTGGAACTCCCCCATTCCATGATACAAGATTAACTTCTTTTGACCATCCAGAAGCGTATTTAGTAATAACTCCTAGATGTCTTATAATCTCAAATACTATATCTTTTCTTTCTGCTTGTTTTTCGGTTGTCATTTTCTCCTCCATCTCATCTAATAAGCGAATCTCCTTATATTCCCCTATTTCTTTTTTGTTATCCCCCTTATGCAAAAGGCACAGGGTTACGACTTTTCAAGCGTTCTAACACTTTCCCCCTTTCTCTCCAATATATGGTAGTTACATTCTACTAGTATTGTTAATATTTGTCAAGAGTTTTGTAAATATTTTACTGTTATTTTTTAACACAAAAAGAAGGCTCTGGTAACTCGCCCTTTGGCATTTTTTGTTACTAGAACCTCTTATATATTTATCTTGTTATATCTTTACTTATTACACTGGAGAGTTACGACCACAATCTCTGGCCTATTAAAAACTCGAAATGGAAATTCGCTGTTACCTAATCCTCTGCTTATTACCATGGTAGTATTTCCTTCCTTGTGGATACCCGATGTTAATTTTGGGTGCACTCCCTGTCCCGGAGAATATAGTCCTCCTATAAATGGTAATCTTATTTGACCGCCATGGGCATGACCGCAAAAAACAAGGTCGCTTTTTGTCTGGCTGTATTCCATCAGGTGATGTGGCTCATGGGCTAATAAAATTGTAAATTCCTCGTTCATTCCATCTAGTGGTTTTATATTTCCATTGAAAACGGTTTCCTCAGACAAGCCTGCAATTGTAATATCATCACCTTCGCTTTTTATTTTAACCTTATCGTCAAGAAGTAATTTTACTCCACTGTTTTCCATACTGTCATATAACTCCTTGGATACATTAAAGTCTAAGACCATTTCATGATTTCCGTTTATATAATAAACCGGTGCTATCTTTGTTAATTGGTCGACAAAATCCACAGCAACATTTACCTTTGTTCTGTGTTTATCTACGATATCACCAGTAATAACAACTGCATCTGGTTCTATCGCCTTGATTTTTTCCATAAACTTTTCTTGATTTTTTCCAAATACCTTGTTGTGCAAATCTGACAGCTGAACTATTTTATAATTATTAAACCCTTTGGGAATTTTTTCATTAGCGTAATTATACTGAGTAATTACCACACTGTTGTTACTCCAATTGAGAAATATACTCATTGCAAAGAGCAATATAAATATTATTATTGTTATTTTCATTCTACTCATTTTCTTTCCTTTTCTATATCTTGATATTATTATAATTTATATGTATAATAGATACAAGCAAAAGGAGGGATTTCTATGAAGAAGAAATATATTGTAATTCCGGTTCTTATTTTAGCTCTAGGTCTTTTCGTTGGATGTGGTTCAAAGAGATTGCCTGACGGTTTTGATGAGAATCAAATAAAAAGTGTAGCAAATGATTTTATAGACAAAATCAATGGGGGAAATTATGAAGAATGCTACAACCAATTTGGGACTATTATGAAAGAGTCCATGACTGAAGAAAAACTAACGTCAACATTTACTCCAATTTTGGAGAGTTTAGGCGAATTCAAGCAGATTAAAAAACATTCGCTTTCAAGTGCAAATTCATTGGGAGTCGATTATGCTGTTTCCACTGTAACATGCGAATACGCTAATGGAAATGCAACTTACACCATCTCAATTGACAAAGATTTAAAAATCGGTGGGTTGTACATTAAATAATGCTAAAATTCATAATTTAATAATTTTTATATCAATTCCAAGGCCCTTTTATCGTGTATTTATACACGTTTAAAGGGTTTTTTGTTTTCTCATTTCTATGTACATAAGAAAAACATTTTTTTGTATTTTATTTGTTGCAATGTTTTCCATAAAGTGTTAAACTTCATAGCGTAATCTTTACAAAGAAGGAGGGATTTTTTTGGAGCAAATTGTTTCAATAGTGATTTTTTTAGTAGTAATAATCGCAATAATGTCAGAACGAGTTCATCGTACAGTCGCCGCGCTTACAGGTTCTGTGGTACTCTTATTGACACACATTCTTTCCGTTGATGCGGCAATAGGGTATATAGATTTCAACACCATTGGGGTTTTGATTGGAATGATGCTTTTTGTATCAGTTGTCAAAAACTCAGGAATGTTTGAATATATTTCCATCAAGGCAGCGAAACTGTCTCATGGAAATCCTTGGAAAATAATGATGGCTTTTATTATTATCACTGCGCTGTTATCAGCATTCCTAGATAATGTAACCACCGTACTTTTGATTGGTCCAATGACAATCTCCATAGCTAAGATGCTGGAAATCAACCCAGTACCTTTCTTGCTTACACAGATCATGGCTTCCAACATTGGTGGTACCGCAACCTTAATTGGTGACCCACCAAATATTATGATTGGTAGTGCCGCTGGATTAAGCTTTATGGATTTTGTAGCTAATACAGGCCTTGTTGCTCTTATTGTTACCGTCGCTTTAATTGTTGTAATGCGTTTTGTCTATGGCAAGAATCTATCTGCCAGTGACGAAGCCATCGCCAAGATTATGAGCCTCGATGAAAATAAGGCAATTGAGGATGCCGCATTGTTACATAAAAGTGTTATAATGATTATATTAGTAGCAGCCGGATTCATCTTCCACAGTCAATTAGGTATTGATTCTTGTGTCGTTGCTCTTACTGCCGCAGCCATAATGATGGTCATCGGTAAACAAAATGCCGACTACATCATTGCCGAAGTTGAATGGACAACCATATTATTCTTTACCGGATTGTTTGTTGTTGTCGGTGGATTAGTAGAAACAGGTGTTATTGGCGAACTAGCTACCGTAATAATGGCCGTTACCAAAGGACATGCTATACTAACAATGTTAGTTCTGCTTTGGGCTTCAGCTTTGTTATCATCAATTCTTGATAACATACCGTTTGTGGCAACTTTAATACCACTGGTACTTGCAATGGGCAACGATGGTATGGACATTGCTCCACTATGGTGGGCAATTTCATTAGGAGCTTGTCTTGGCGGTAATGGAACACTTATCGGTGCTTCTGCCAATGTAGTATTATCTGGCATCAGTGGTAAACATGGATACCCTATCACTTTCAAAGAATACTTGAAAGTCGGTTTCCCTGTTATGATAATGTCCATAGTTATAGCAACAGTTTGTTTGTTAATTCGCTATGCGTAAAGAAAGAAGGTGACATATATGATAAGAGATACTATTACCGATGATTTGATTAATGTAATGTTAAGACAATTAGGTGCATCCTCTGTAAAAACTTCCCCTGCTCATATCAACATCGCAAAATTTGATTTGGCACCGGGTTTAAGAGTAAAATATTTATATGAAGCTAAAACTGATAATGAATTTTTCTTGCAACGAATAAGTCCTTTTCCTATTAGAATTGGAAGACTATATAATGAGCAAGACGTCATCAGTATGATTACTGCAGACTTGAAAAAATTTGAATCTGCATATAACAGTAGTAACTTTCCAAAGTTTCTTGAACTTATGGGAAATGTACAAACTTTTGACAAAGAAATCGAAAACTTGTTTCTTTTCAATAATGTATCATTTGACAACCTTGACAAACTTCATAAAGAGCTAGAAAAGATTCATTTGATGATTGATAGAATCGAAGAGGAATCTGATCCTCTATAAAAAAAACGACTTAAAAAGCCTGTACATCTTAATATGATATACAGGCTTTTGTTTTAGATATTTATTTCTAGTCCAACTGGACAGTGGTCACTACCCATAATTTCAGGATAAATTTTTGCTTCAACTATTTTATCTGCTATTCTTTCTGAAACGATAAAATAATCTATTCTCCACCCTGCATTATTTTTTCTCGCATTAAACATATATGACCACCAACTGTACGCACCTACTGCATCAGGGTATAGGTACCTAAATGTATCCACAAATCCTGCGTTAAGCAGTTCTGTCATTTTGCCACGTTCTTCGTATGAAAATCCTGCGTTTCCAATGTTTGGTTTGGGATTTTTTAAATCAATTTCGTTGTGGGCAACATTCATATCGCCACAAATTATTACTGGTTTTTTCTTATCCAATTCCAAAACCATATTCCGAAAATCGTCTTCCCACTTCATTCTATATTCTATTCTAGCAAGCTCTTTTTGAGAATTTGGTACATATACATTTACTAGGTAAAAGTTTTCGTATTCCAGAATAATTGCTCTACCCTCATTGTCATGGTCGCCAAAATTCTTTGTATCTGCCAATGGTTTTACTTTTGTAAAAACTGCTGTACCAGAATACCCTTTTTTCTCTGCGCTATTAAAATATTCTTCGTATTGTGGCAAGTCAACCACTGCTTGACCTTCTTGCATCTTTGTCTCCTGCAAGGAAATAATATCCGCATCAAGCTGCGTCATGTTGTCTATAAAGCCTTTTGTTAAACAGGCTCTCAAGCCATTTACGTTCCAAGAAATTAGTTTCATTGTTCCTCCGATGTTTTTTAAATATATATTTCAGGTTCCTTACGCTTGCTACAATTGCTGTTAAACTTCTTTGTAGCCACTGCGAATTTAGGCCCACTAAAACTTCTTGCCTTTGCTGGGCAATGGGCAATACATGCTGTACACATAATGCATTTGTCTTTTTTTGTCTTCTTTGGCGCATCGCCACTTATTGCATCTACTGGACAAATCTTTACACAAGTTCTGCAATTTGTACATTTTGAATCTCCTGTAGGGTGCATCCCTGGTGTCATATATGTTTTGTATGGTCTGTTACCCTTTAGTTCTAGTTTTACAAATTCTGTATCTTTGTAAGTATCTAATTTATTTTGACACTGTTTTGCAAAGTCTTCTATCTTTTCCATATCGCTTTGGTCTGGTCTATTTGCTGCCACATCTGTAAATATGGAGTGTTGTGCAATAAATGCTCCTGCGGCAATTACTGAATATCCTAAACTTTCTAGAAGATCCTGCATTTCAAGCAAGGCGTCATCGTATTCTCGATTTCCATACACCGCTACAATTATGGCAGGCGTATTGTTTCCATGAAGATGTTTGATTGACGGCAAGCACACGTTAGGTATGCGGCCTCCAAAAACTGGCATAACCAAAATCAATGCATCGTCGCTATTTTGGATTATCTTTTTCTCGACTCTATTCTCTAAAAGATTGTGAAAAACTTTTTCTCCTGCTAAGCCACCTGCTATAGCATTTGTAATTTTCTCTGTTGTCCCTGACGGACTAAAGTATACTACTTGTATTTTTTTACTGTTCATAGGTTACCCACCTTTCTGTGATTTATATTTAGGATATCATATTTTTTTTAATTAAGCAATCGGTTTGCTTGTAGTTTCTATCTTCTTCTGTTTATAACTGGTATAATTCGTTTTGCAAGTATTGCTGACAAAATACAAAGTGTCCCATCTCCAGGAACAAATACTAGAAAGCAGTATAAAAACAGTGGCCAAATTTCTATGCCTGTCCCTAAAACAAAATTGCTAATAGCGAAGAAGTATATCATTCCAATCAAATATACAATTCCAAGGCCTGCAAAAGCTGCTGTCAAAAGTCTTTTGTACGACGGTCTTGGCACTTTGTTAGCAATGGTTCCAGTCACGTATGCTCCAAAACAAAATCCTATTATATATCCAAAGGTTGGTTGCAAAACATAGCTAAGCCCACCGCCTTGTGTAAATATTGGCAGCCCAACTAATCCAAGCAACATATATGTAAAAGCACTCATAGCGCCCCATTTACCACCCAGTAGCAAACCTGCCAAAATCACAAATGTTACCTGTAATGTAAATGGCACCACAGGTATAGGGATTCTAATAAATGCTCCTATTGCAATTAATGCTGTAAATATACTGGCAAGTATCATATCTTGTGTTGTAAAAAATTTTCTTTTCATCATTACCCTTTCTTTTGTCTTGTATCTATGGTATCAAACTTTTTTGCTTTCGTCAACCTGAATAGTTGTATTGGGTGACGTTGTATGGTTCAGATATTATAATGTTCTAGCTATCACAAAATCGGTGTGAAAACTGCAGGTTTCATAGGTGCGCAGCTCCGCCTTTACAATAAAAACTAACAAGGCAAAGTGCAGAAGCTACTACCGAGGGCACAAGGCCGAAAGTG
>JAVXAG010000052.1:0-12949 GCA_036660615.1 Anaerovoracaceae bacterium | reverse complement strand
CGTCACGCCAAACCAACCGCCAGCCTTGTCACCGTCTTGGCATGGCTTTTGCGCCAGAAAACACTAGAATATGCCGGAAAAGCTAAGTCGTTTCGCCGCCAATACCAGCGCAGGCGACTTTTACCCACATATTGAGAAATGAGTTTTTAATTGTAACTATTTATAGTATAATAATAAGTAATAAATAGTTGCGAGGTGAACTAATGTCATTTGCTACAGAGACAAAAAATGAATTATCCAGAATTGAACCAGAGAAACAATGCTGCAAACTGGCAGAGATGGCTGGGTTTCTTCGCGTGTCCGGAAGCTTAAGGCTTGCGGGAGGTGGAAAATTCAAGATAGTTATAACTACAGAAAACCCAGCAGTAGCAAGACATTATAAGAAATTAATAAAAGATTACTTTAAAATAGATCCGGCACTTGAACTAGGCGATGGGACATCACCGAGGAGAGGGACCGCATATATGTTGACAATTGGGCCAGAAAATTTAAGTGAACAGATACTTAGAGAAACTGGGATACTTTTGGTAAAAGAAGGCAACAACTATATAAGCGATGGAATTTACGATGACCTTATAAAGACCAAATGCTGCAAGAAGTCATATCTTAGAGGAATATTTATGGGATCGGGGACAATGAACGATCCTGAAAAAGGGTACCATTTGGAAATAGTTTGCGGAAGTAGAAATTTGGCAAACGACTTGAAGAAGATGGTCAATTCCTTTGTGGACTTAAACGTGAAAATCGTGGAGAGAAAAGGACATTACATAGTATATATGAAAAACTCAAATTACATAAGCGATACATTAGCGTTGATGGGCGCACATACACAACTTTTGGAATTTGAAAACGTCAGAATAAAAAGAGGTATTATGAACGATACCATGAGAATTACAAACTGCGATAATGCAAATACCGATAGAGCACTTGATGCGTCACAGCGACAGGTTGCTGCAATAAAAAAGATACAGCAGAAAAAAGGACTTGATGTGTTGCCAATCAAACTTAGAGAAGTGGCAGATATGAGAATGGAATTTCCAGATGCGAACCTTACACAACTTGCGGAAATGATGACACCACCTATGAAAAAATCAGGGATTAACAATAGATTTAAAAAAATCGAGGAGATAGCAAGTAAAATATAAAAATTTAAAAAATTATAACAAATTAAACAATCAGAGCTTAATGTATGAAATTTATACATTAGGCTTTTTTTGATTATTTCATTTGCTTAGCAATGGGTTTAAACTTGCTAAAGAAATAAAACAAACCAGAACGGAAGGGGAAAAAGACAATGGAGAAATTCAGTAGAGCAGTAGTGAAACATAGAATTTTGATACTTTTAATATGTATTTTGCTTTTGATACCATCAATTATAGGATTAGTACATACGAGAATAAATTACGATATGTTGACCTACTTGCCAGAAGATATGGACACAGTAAAAGGACAACAAATAATGCTGGACGATTTTGGAAAGGGAGCATTTTCCATAGTCGTTGTAGATGGAATGACTACAAATCAGACGGCAGAATTAAAGACAAAATTAGAAACAGTAAAACATGTGGATACAGTGCTTTGGTATAATAGCTTGTTTGACAAAGACGTACCTATGGAGATACTGCCAGAAAAATACTATAAAGCCTTTAACAAGGGAGATGCTACATTGATGGCAATCTTTTTTGATACATCAACTTCGGCAGATGAAACAATAGACGCTATTGGGCAGATTAGACAAATTGCAGGCAAACAGTGCTTTGTAACAGGAATGTCAGCACTAGTAACAGATTTAAAAGACCTTTGCGAAAAAGAAGAACCCATTTACGTAGGGTTAGCCGTATTACTTGCAACAGTGGCAATGATGCTGTTGTTGGATTCGTGGGCAATACCAATTATATTCTTGATAAGCATTGGAATGGCAATACTTATTAACCTAGGTAGTAATTTTGTTACAGGAGAAATTTCATACATTACCAAAGCACTTTCAGCAGTGCTACAGCTTGGCGTAACTATGGACTACTCCATATTTCTTTGGCATAGCTATACAGAAGAACGAGAATTGTGTGGCCACAACAAAGAAAAGGCAATGGAAAGCGCTATTAAAAATACCATTACAGCAGTTGTAGGAAGTTCCGTTACAACAATTGCAGGCTTTATTGCACTGTGCTTTATGAGCTTTACACTTGGCAAAGATATAGGGTTCGTAATGGCAAAAGGAGTACTATTGGGAGTAATCGCTTGTGTAACCACATTGCCGGCATTAATTTTGGTATTTGATAAGATAATTGAAAAAACGAAACATAGGTCATTAATACCAGATATGAACAAATTTGCCAAAGTGATAACAAAGAAAAGTTGGGTGTTTATTGCAATATTTTTGATTATACTGGGACCTGCTATTTATGGATACAACAGCACAAATATTTACTACGACTTGGGAGATGCTTTGCCAAAAGATATGAACTACGTAATTTCCAAAGATAAACTACAAGAAGATTTTGATATGGCGACGACACATATGATTTTGGTCAACAAAGAGATGGCACCCTTTGAGGCACAGGAAATGTTGGCAGATATTGAAGAAGTTGATGGAGTTAAAACAGCACTGGGCATGAACTCGTTGCTTGGATTAGCAGTGCCAGAAGAAATAATACCGGAATCAGTTAGGTCAGTTCTAAAAAGTGGAGATTATCAACTGATGTTAGTGGGCTCAGAGTACAAGGTCGCAAGCAAAGAAGTTAATCGACAGATAACAAAAATAAATACAATCATTAAGCGCCATGATCCAAAGGGAATGTTAATCGGAGAAGCAGCCTGCACAAAAGATATGATAAAAATCACAGATAGAGATTTTAAAGTTGTAAGCGCAATTTCTATCTTGGCAATATTTGCAATTATTGCCATAGTATTAAAATCTTTTGCATTACCATTTATACTGGTAGCGGTTATTGAATTTGCCATATTTATAAACCTTGGCATACCTTTCTATACAGGGAACTGGCTACCATTTATTGCACCTATTTGTCTAAGCACTATTCAACTTGGGGCAACGGTAGATTATGCAATATTAATGACGACTAGATACAAGAGAAACAGAATGGACGGAATAGAGAAACACCAAGCAGTGACAAATGCCTTGGCAACGTCAATACCATCAATAATTGTAAGTGCAGTGGGATTCTTTGCAGCTACCTTTGGCGTAGCAGTATATTCGAATTTGGATATAATAAGTTCCATGTGTAGCTTGATGGCAAGAGGCGCAATCGTAAGTATGTTGGCAGTAATATTTATTTTGCCGTCACTGCTTATGCTATTTGACAAGGCAATATGCAAAACCACAATTGGATTGAGAAAAAGTTTGAAAACAGGAGGAGTTAGTAATGAAAAATATGGAAAAGAAAACATTTAGAATAATAGCGCTGACATTAGTGGTGGGACTTTTGATTGGAAGCAGTTTAGGTGTCTTTGTGTATGGTGCACAAGACAATAAAAAAGATGAACCAAAGACAAAAATAGAAAAACAGGAAATTGAACCAGCGGTAGTGACAAATGATGAAACCGTATATTTGATAACAGGCGCAAATGGCAATGTTAAGCAGACAATAGTAAGTGAAAAGGGGAACCTGCATTATGATGGATACGAAAATGCAACTCTTCCAGTTACTATGACAATAAAATATACATTAAATGGGAACGACATTTCACCAAAGGATTTGGCTGGAAAAAGTGGGCGAGTAACAATGAATATTGCATACAACAACAATTTGAAATCAGGCAATGTGTGGGTACCATTCTTGGTAATGTCTGGAATGGTCTTGGACAATGAACATTTTTCTCATATAGATGTTATTAATGGTAAAGCTATTGACGATGGTTCAAGGGCTATTGTTGTAGGATATTCCTTTCCGGGAGTTGAAGAAAGTTTAGGATTGTCAAGAAGCCAGTTAGACATTCCAAATACAGTAAAAGTTTCAGCCGACGTGAAAAACTTTCAATTGACAACGATTATGACTATGGCCACCAATGAAGTCTTTAATGAGTTGGATCTAAGCAAAGTCAACAGTATAGGAGATATTGAAAAAACAGTGGGGCAACTTACTAGTGGGGTAAAAGAATTGGTCAATGGAACAGAGAAACTATATAAAGGTTCGGAACAGCTTAAGGCAAAATCTGTAGATCTTGCGGAGGGAACCGAAGCGTTGAAAACTGGCGCAGCAAACCTTTATGCCGGAACAACTGCCCTGAACAAGGGAGTTGATACACTTGATACGGGACTTGGACAATTATCAAAAAATAGCTCAGTATTAAACGGTGGTGCTAAACAAATCATGGAGAGTTTAGTTAAAACTGCTGACGGTGGATTGACTGAAATACGCAGTGCTTTTTCAAAGATGGGGAAGACAATACCTACATTGACAGTAGAAAACTACAGCGCTGTATTTACAGAAGTGATAAATACGTTAAAAGCAATAGATGGCCAGAAAGGCACCAACACATATACAAATACAATAGCAAGTTTGGAAGCCGCCAAAGGACAACTAGACAGCTGTAATACATTTTATCAAGGGGTATTAAGTTACACTGCAGGAGTAGACAAAGCCGCCAAGGGAACAACTAGTCTAAAAGATGGCGCAGTAAAATTAGAAGTAGGAGCAAAGCAGTTGTCAGATGGAATGGTTGCATTGTCCATAGGTGAAAGCAAATTAATAGGCGGCATAGGTCAATTAAATAAAGGGGCAAAACAATTAAATGATGGAGTCAGCAAGATGCAAAAGGAAATGCTTAAGAAAATCGGGGCATTAAAAGATGGAGATATAGAAAAAGTAATTAATCGAATCAAAGAAATGGGAAATGCCTCAGAAAATTACTCTGCCTTTGGTAGTATTGGCAATTATGATAACGTAAAATTCATTTTTAGGACGGAGCAAATTGGGAAATAGCGGAGAATCTGAAAAAAATGCAATAATACATTGTATACATCATAAGGATAATGTTGTAATTGACGGAAATGGGGGTATAATTAGAATAGGGAGAGATTAGAAATTTCCCTAAAAAGCGATGGGAGGTGAAATAGTGTTTGTAGACGAGCTTACACGTATCAAAGAATGCGAAGAAAAAGCAGACCAAGTAAGGCAAGTGGCAAAAGTTGACGCAAAGAAAAAAATAGAAGTCGCTCATACCACAGCTACAAAGGTTGCAAATGACGCAGAAAATCTAGCTAAAGAGGATTTTGATTCCCTCATTAGAGACGGCGAAGAAAAAGCCGAGAAACAATATACTGAGTATGTTGAAAAAACCGAAAAAGAATGTGCAGCAATGATTGCGAAGGCAAAAGAAAACACAGGAAAAGCCATCGACATAATTGTAGAAAGGATTGTGAGCAATAGTGTCAATAATTAAAATGAAAAAGGTTGCAGTTATTGGCCTTGACACTACAAAAGAAAAACTCATATCTGATTTGATGGAGATTGGGGTTGTTGAAATAACCGACCAGAGTCTTCAATTAGCTGATGACAAATGGAAATTATTAGGATCTAGAGATGGTGACGAGGATAAGATAGCGGCATTAGAATCACAGATAAATAGAGTTTCATTAGCTTTAGAAACCTTAGAAAGATATAGCATAGAGAAAAGCCCATTATTCAAAACCCGTAAGGCAATGAAAATGGAGGAATTCTCCAATCGACTTGGAGATCAAGCAAAGATATATAAGAATATTGACTATGTATTATCGTTAAATGACAAAATTCATCAGTACAAAGAACAAATAAATAAATTCAATGCAGATTTGGGATCTGTAACTCCATGGGTAAGTTACGACTTGCCTTTAGAAATTGAAGGCACAAAGAACACCTTTATTACATTAGGAGTAGTACCTTCTACAGTGGAAATACAGAATCTAATTAGTCAGGCAGAAACACAAGCGGCCGAGACTTCCATAATGGAAGTAAACAGAGACAAAGATTTGATTTATGTTGCGGCGATAACAATGGTTCAAAACCATGAAGAAGTCCTAAACACTATGAAGCAATTGGGCTTTTCACCTACCCCTTTTAAAGGAATGAAAGGCACAGCTTCGGAAATCAAAGAAAACTTAATTGAGAAGATTCAACAAGCACAAAAAGAATGCCTAGAAGTTGAAACGGAAATAAGTACACTAAGTGAAATGAGACATGGAATCGAATGTGTATTTGACCAGCTAACTATTGGCAGAGATAAAGAAAAAATTAAAGAAAAATTATTAAAGACAAAGAGAACCTTTAACCTTGAGGGCTGGGTGCCAGTAGGTTGCGAAGAAGCAATTGACCAGATAATGGAGCAAAATCAATGCTGTTTCGCATATAGAGATCCAGAAGAAGGGGAAGAAGTACCGGTATTGACAGTGAATTCCAGTTTTGTACAGCCATTTGAGGCAATTACAAATATGTACTCATTGCCAGCTTACACAGGAGTTGATCCGACAAAGTACTTTGCAATTTTTTATGCAATGTTCTTTGGGATAATGCTAAGTGATGCAGGATACGGTATAGTTATGGCTATTGCATGCTTCATAATCCTAAAAAAATTCCAACTTGAAGGAATGACATATAGAATGATAAAAATGTTTTTCTTCTGTGGAATTTCTACGATTTTCTGGGGAGCTATGTTCGGCGGGTGGTTTGGAGATTTCTTCCAAGTTGCAGCGAGGGTTATTTTCCACAAGGAGATAGTAATAAACCCAATATGGTTTAACCCAATAGAAGATCCTGTACCACTATTGATTTTTTCACTTATACTAGGAGTAATTCATATTTTCCTAGGAATGGCAATAAAAGCGAAAATGCTCATTAGTGAGGGAAAATGGAAAGATGCTGTTTTTGATATTTTTTCTTGGTATTTAGTAATATTAGGAATAGCAATGTGGCTAGGCGGCGGATTTATTTCCCAGATACTAGTCAAACCAGGAATGTATATGGCAATTGTAGGTGCCGCAGTCTTGCTTCTAACTGGAGGCAGAGAAAAGAAAGGCTTCGGAAAAATAATTGGTGGCTTTGGAGCAATCTACAATATCACAAGCTATATTTCAGATATATTATCTTATGCAAGACTATTAGCACTTGGACTGGCAACAGGAGTTATCGCTCAGGTTGTAAACCTTATGGGCTCACTGGCAGGAGATGGAATATTTGGAATCATAGTATTGCTATTTGCATTTATCGTCGGACATACATTTAACCTAGCAATAAATACACTAGGTGCTTTTGTCCATTCGAGCAGATTACAGTATATAGAATTCTTTGGGAAATTCTATGAAGATGGCGGAGAAGAATTTGCGCCTTTTGAAAAAAACACAAAATACGTCAGATTAATTAATGACACAAACAACACAAATGGAGGTAAAAAATGATTACTGGAAACATATTAGCACTATTAGGTGCAGCAATGGCAGCATTAGCTGGCATAGGAAGCGCAATGGGCGTTGGTATTGCAGGCCAAGCCGCTGCAGGAGTTCTAGCAGAGGATCCAAAGAAATTTGGTAAAACATTGATATTACAAGCTTTACCAGGCACACAAGGTATTTACGGATTGCTTGTATCGTTCTTAATATTTGTAAAGATTGGTCTTTTGGGCGGTGGAATGGAAGACATTACATTTGCTACAGGAGCATATATTTTCGCAGCTGGAATTCCAGTTGGATTAGTTGGTATTTTCTCAGCAGTTGCACAAGGAAAAGCGGCAGCAGCTGGTATTATGCTTCTTGGTAAGAGACCTGACCAAATGGCAAAAGGTATTATTTATGCAGCAATGGTAGAAACATATGCTATTTTTGCATTGTTAGTTTCAGTATTAATGCTATTCAGTATTAACATTGTTTAAAGGATGTGAAAATATGAGCATAGAAAAGATTACATCAAAGATTATTAGCGATGCCGAAGAAATGGCTAATGCTACATTAAATCAAGCACAAAGTGATAGTGATGCAATCATAGAAAATGCTACAAAGAAAGCTGAGGAAATGGCGAAAAAGACTCATCTAAAAGGCGAGGACGAAAAGCAAAAGTTAATCAGCAGAAAGAAATCAGTAGCAGACATAGACGGTAGAAAGATAGTTCTTGCCCACAAACAAGAACTTATTGCAGAATGCTTTGAAAAAGCAGTAGATAAAATAACCTCAATGGATAAAGAGGCCTATGTAAATCTACTTGCAGACATTGTAAAAAGTACAGGCAAACTAGATGGCGAGCTAATATTTAACAGTGAAGAAGCAAATAACATTGGGCCTTCTTTGATTAAGAAGATAGGTCAAATTTTACCGGAAAGTCAGATTGTGATATCACAAGAAACAAGAGACATTCGAGGCGGATTTTTGTTAAAGAACGGTTCGATTTATATTAACGGAACAATAGAAGCCTTGGTTGAAGAGGCAAAAGATAAATTAGTAACGGAAGTTGCTGAAGCATTGTTCCAGTAAGGAGTGAGGTTCTATGACAAAGCGTAAAGAAGAAGAATATACATTTGCAAATGCGTATCTAGGCTGTTATGTTTCGAATCTTATGACTAGGCAGGATATGATGAGAATGGCTTCTAGCAAAGATCTGGAGTCGGCAGAAAATTTATTACAAGAATTTGGATATGGCGATGGAAAAGATATCTTCGGAGAGGACATCGAATATTTTATTAGAAGGGAACAGAACAAACTCTTTAATTTAGTATTTGATTCTTTATATGACAGAAAAGAACTGGGAATGTTTTTATTTCCATTTGACTATCATAACATCAAAGTTTTTCTTAAATCGGAGTTTTTGGGCATTACGCCGGACGATAATTACTTGGTTTCTACAAGTTTTATTGATCCAAAGAAACTTGAAATTATGGTTAGAGAAAGAAATTATATGTTTCTGACTTCTGCCATGAGGGCAGCAATCATTGAGGCGACAGACTTGTTTAGTAGAAGTCACGATCCACAGATGATCGACCTTATTATGGATAGAGCTTGTTATTTTGATATGTTAAAGGGTGCAAATAGAACAGAAGACGATTTCTTAATTGGCTATGTAAAATTAAACATTGATATATTAAACTTAACCACATTTGTCAGATTGAGACAGATCCAAAAACCATGGTCATTTTTCCAGAAGGTTTTCTTGGATGGTGGAAACATCTCTGACAAGTTTTTCATTTCAAGTTACGAAGAACCATTCTTGCAGCTTGCAGATAAATTAGCACCTTATGGTCTAAAAGATATTATGACTGAAGGTGGCAGGCAAATCAAGGAAACTGGTGATTTTAGCTTATTTGAAAAACTTGGTGTAGATGCTAGAATGAAATATGCAAAGACAGCGAAATACAATACTTTTGGACTTGCACCAATTGCGGCGTTTTGGATAGCAAAGGAAACTGAACTTGATAATTTGAGAATTATTTTGATGGGAAAACTTGCAGGAGCGTCAGCAGATGTTATCGGTGAAAGATTGAGGGAACCATATGTATAAAATAGGAGTGATAGGAGACAGGGAAAGCGTATTAGGCTTTAAAGCTGTTGGACTAGACGTATTCCCTTGTTCGGAAAGCGAAGAAGCAAAGAGAATTCTTCACGAAATTGCAAAAGAAGAGTATGCAATAATTTATATTACAGAAGGACTTGCAAAGGACATTACAACGGAAATAGATAAATATAAGGACTCAAGGCTTCCAGCAATTATCCCGATTCCAAATAAAAATGGAGCTTCGGGAACAGGAATGGACAGTGTAAGAAAGTCCGTTGAGCGTGCTGTAGGTGCAGACATACTATTTGGAGGTGAAAATAAATGAGCCAAGGAAAAATCGTAAAGGTATCAGGACCATTAGTAGTTGCGTCAAACATGGAAGACGCAGATATGTACGACGTAGTTCGTGTAGGTGATCTTGGACTAATCGGTGAAATAATAGAAATGAGAGGCGATATGGCCTCAATTCAGGTATATGAAGATACTGCTGGAATTGGACCTGGAGCACCAGTAATCTCAACGGGAGCACCGCTTTCTGTTGAGCTTGGACCAGGACTAATCGAAACTATGTATGATGGAATTCAAAGACCACTTGAAGAAATGAGAGCGGCAGTTGGTTCTAATATTACTAGGGGTATCAACGTACCTTCTTTATCAAGGACTAAGAAATGGGAGTTTGTTCCTGTTCTTAAGGTTGGCGATGAAGTTGAACCAGGAGACATTATGGGAACTGTTCAGGAAACAATAGTTGTTGAGCAGAAAATAATGATTCCATTTGGTGTAAAAGGTACTATAACAGCAATTGAATCTGGAGAATTTACTGTAGAGGAAATTGTCTGTAAGGTTAAAAAGGAAGATGGCACTATTGCCGAACTTACAATGATGCAAAAATGGCCAGTAAGAAGGGGCAGACCGTACAAGGAAAAACTTGTTCCTGAAATGCCACTTATCACAGGTCAACGTGTTATCGACACATTGTTCCCAATTGCAAAGGGCGGTGTTGCAGCAGTTCCAGGGCCTTTCGGAAGTGGAAAAACTGTTGTACAGCATCAACTGGCAAAATGGGCAGATGCTGATATTGTAGTATATATCGGTTGTGGTGAACGTGGAAATGAGATGACGGACGTATTGATGGAGTTCCCAGAACTAAAGGATCCACATACTGGTGAGTCGCTGATGAAGAGAACGGTTTTGATTGCCAATACTTCGGATATGCCGGTTGCCGCTCGTGAAGCTTCCATCTATACAGGAATTACAATAGCAGAATATTTTAGAGATATGGGTTATTCGGTGGCATTAATGGCTGACTCCACATCAAGGTGGGCGGAGGCTCTTCGTGAAATGTCTGGCAGACTTGAAGAAATGCCAGGTGAAGAAGGTTATCCTGCTTATCTTGGTTCTCGTCTTGCTCAGTTCTATGAAAGAGCTGGAAGGGTTATCTCTCTTGGAAAAGAAGGCAGACTAGGAGCTTTATCGGCTATCGGTGCTGTATCTCCTCCAGGTGGTGATATTTCGGAGCCGGTATCTCAGGCAACATTACGTATTGTAAAGGTTTTCTGGTGTCTTGACTCAGGTCTTGCATACAAGAGGCATTTCCCTGCTATTGACTGGCTACAAAGTTACTCGCTTTATGTTGACAGGCTAACAAAATGGTATGAGGACAATGTAAGCAAGGATTTCCCTAAGTTAAGGATGGATACAATCAAACTTTTACAAGAGGAATCGGAGCTACAGGAAATTGTTCAATTGGTTGGTGTTGACGCACTTTCTTTTGAAGATAGAATCAAATTGGAAGCTTGCAAATCTATTCGTGAGGACTATTTGCATCAGAACGCATTCCACGAAATTGACACGTATACTTCTCTTGATAAGCAGTTCAAATTGCTTAGATTGATTATGGGGTATTATGAATTATCTAGGGACGCTCTTTCAAAAGGTGCACCATTTAACAAATTGGTTGCTCTTGATGTAAGGGAAGCAATTGGTAGATTCAAGTATATTGAAGAAGAAAAAACAGAAAAAGCATATGAGGATATTATGAATCAGTTAACTACTGAAATAGCTGATTTGGTAAGTAAGGAGGCTGAAAACGATGATTAAGGAATATAAGACAATATCTGAAGTTGTAGGACCTTTGATGCTTGTCAAAGATGTTGAAAATGTAACTTATGATGAACTTGGCGAAATCACTCTTCCAAATGGGGAAAACAGACTTTGCAAAGTTTTGGAAATAAACGGCAGTAATGCTTTGGTACAGTTATTCGAAAGTTCCGCAGGTATTAACTTAAAGGAAAGTTCGGTAAAATTTCTTGGAAGGGGTATTCAACTAGGTGTTTCACCAGAAATGCTTGGAAGGGTATTTGATGGTATGGGCAGGCCTATGGACGGTGGCCCAGAAATCATTCCAGAAAAGAAATTGGATATCAACGGTCTTCCAATGAATCCAGCAGCCAGGGACTATCCAGCTGAATTTATTCAAACTGGTGTATCTGCAATTGACGGACTAAACACTTTGGTTAGGGGACAAAAGCTACCGATTTTCTCGGGATCTGGTCTTCCTCATGCTGAGCTTGCAGCGCAAATCGCTCGTCAAGCAAAGGTAAGGGGTGGCGAAAGTAATTTCGCGGTTGTCTTTGCGGCTATTGGTATCACTTATGAAGAAGCTGACTTCTTCGCATCTGATTTTAGAAGAACGGGAGCAATTGACAGAACTGTAATGTTTATGAACTTGGCTAATGACCCAGCTGTTGAAAGAATTGCCACTCCAAGAATGGCACTTACTGCAGCTGAATATCTAGCTTTTGATTTGGGTATGCACGTTCTAGTTATTATGACTGATATCACAAATTATGCGGAAGCTCTTCGTGAGGTTTCTGCGGCTAGAAAGGAAGTTCCAGGCAGAAGGGGATATCCAGGATATCTGTACACTGACCTTGCTACTATGTATGAGAGAGCTGGAAGGAAAAGGGATCAAGAGGGTTCAATCACAATGATTCCGATTTTGACTATGCCAGAGGATGACAAAACTCATCCAATTCCTGACCTTACGGGTTACATCACTGAAGGACAAATCATTCTTTCTCGTGAGTTATATAGAAAAGGTGTCAAACCACCTATCGACGTATTGCCTTCGCTATCTCGTCTAAAGGACAAAGGTATCGGAGTAGGAAAAACTAGAGAAGACCATGCGGACACAATGAATCAGCTGTTTGCAGCATATGCAAGGGGCAAGGAGTGTCTGGAGTTAATGACTATTTTGGGCGAAGCTGCTCTAACTGACATTGACCTTATGTATGCAAAATTCTCACAGGAGTTCGAAAGTGTTTACGTTTCACAAGGGTATGAAACGGAGAGAAGTATTGAGGAAACTCTTGATATTGGCTGGAAGCTACTTCGTATGCTACCAAAGAATGAGTTAAAGAGAATCAAAGACGAGTATATTGAAAAATATTTAGGACAATAAAACAACCAAACAGTTCGTG
>JAVXAG010000051.1:0-13187 GCA_036660615.1 Anaerovoracaceae bacterium | reverse complement strand
ATGCCCATTTATATCCATTTGCAATGGCTATAACTGAAGCGAAAATACATGAAGCAATTAGTGGAACGTGAACCTCTCCATAGCTACATGCGAAGGTATCACCGAAAATCATTCCGAAAACACCTAGGGAATAACATAGTGCGCAAAGTGTGAACAATAAAGCCACAAGACATTGCCACATAGGTATCTTTCTACCCATAATAAGTCCTCCTTAATTCAATTAAGTAAAATAAAATAAAATAAAATTTCTTGTACTTTTCAAGTACAAATTTATTATAAAACTTTGTTTTTTATTTGTCAAGCATTTCAGAAAATTCCACGAACGCAAATTATAGTACCAAAGTACTAGTGTTTTTACTAGCTTCTAGAACTAATAGACTAGTGAAAATGTTGATTTTTAGGCAAAAACAAAAGACAGCCTTTAACTCCCCTACCTACGGTACAAAAGTTCAGGTCTGCCTTTTCTAAATTTTTTTATAAAATTTTTTTTATTTGTCCAATATTTTTTTAAATTTTTCTAATTTTTTTCTGTTCATTGGATCGACATCTTTCAGCTTATATGGTATGCCAAGTTTCTCGTATTTAGGTACTGCCATGTTGTGGTATCCAAGTAGTTCAACTTTGGCAACAGTTTTTATGCATTTCAAGAATTCTTTTAGACTTAATATGTATTTTTCTGTGTCATTAATCCCCGGCACAATAACTTGTCTAACCCAAATAGGCTTACGAAGGGCATTTACAGCCTCTATGACCTCATATAATGGTTCCTGTGACATTTGTGTCATCTCTGTAAAAATCCTTGGATCGGTGTGTTTTATGTCAAGTAGAACAAGTTCGGCTTGATTTATTGCCTCTTTGGTGAATTTATCGAAATAAGTTCCACTGGTATCTATAACACTGCCAATAGATTCCTTCTTTAACGCTTTCATTGCTTCAATAATAAACTCCCCTTGCAAAAGTGGCTCTCCGCCTGAAAAAGTTACACCGCCATCTTCTCCATAGTACGGTCTGCCTCTTTTGGCTCTCTCTACTATTTCTTTGATTTTCACTGTATCGCCAATACCAATTGGCCATGTATCTGGGTTATGGCAATAGATACATCTTGCTGGGCAACCCTGCATAAAGAACACTGTCCTTATCCCTGGGCCGTCTACCGCACCAAATGTTTCTACTGAATGTAATTTTCCTGTTATCATCGCTTGCTCTATCTCCTATAATTCCTTCGTAAATGTTTTGAGGCACCTACAAAAGTAAGTGCCTCTCTGTAATCCTTATTATAATCCTTGATGGAACGTTCTGTCTATAACTTCTTTTTGGTGTGCTTTGGATAAGGAGTTAAACCTTACAGCATATCCTGAGACTCTAATAGTCAAACTTGGATATTTATCTGGATTCTCATAAGCGTCCATAAGAACTTCTCTGTTTAAAACGTTTACATTTAGATGATGTGCTCCTTGACCGAAATAGCCACTTAGTAATTTTACTAATGTATCTTTTCTGCCTTCTGGATCTTTTCCTAATGAATCAGGTGTAATACTAAATGTGTTTGAAACGCCATCTTGGCATGTATCCCAGTTAATCTTTGATACTGAGTTCAATGAAGCAACAGCTCCTTTTTGGTCTCTGCAGTGCATTGGATTAGCTCCAGGTGCAAATGGTGTACCTGATCTTCTTCCATCTGGGGTATTTCCTGTCTTTTTACCATACATTACATTTGAAGTGATTGTTAATACTGATAATGTAGTAACAGCATTTCTATATGCAGGGTGTTTTCTTAATTCTTCAATTGATCTTTCTGAAATTTCAACAGCAATATCATCTACTCTGTCGTCGTCATTTCCGTACTTAGGGAATTCTCCTTCAGTTTTGAAATCAACGATAATTCCTTTTTCATCTCTGATTGGATATACTTTTGCATACTTGATTGCAGAAAGTGAGTCAGCTGTTACTGAGAAACCTGCAACTCCAAATGCCATTAATCTTCCGATTTCTGTATTAAGGAATGCCATCTGTGATCTCTCGTAGTCATACTTGTCATGCATAAAGTGAATGATATTCATAATGTTTGCGTAAACCTTCATTAACCATTCAAGATAAATGTTGTATCTTCTCCAAACTTCGGTGTAATCCAAAGGTCCATCGCCCATTGGTTCCATTTGTGGTCCAACTCTTTCGCCAGTCTTTTCATCAATACCACCATTGATTGCAAGAAGCAAGCATTTTGCCAAATTACATCTAGCTCCGAAGAATTGCATTTGCTCTCCCATTTGGATAGCTGATACGCAACATGCGATTGAATAGTCATCTCCATAAGATGGTCTCATCTTGTCATCGTTCTCATATTGAATTGAGTCTGTATCTATGGATACCTGTGCACAATATCTTTTGAATTGTTCAGGAAGGTCTTTTGACCATAGAACTGTTAAGTTTGGTTCTGGTGCAGGCCCTAAGTTGTATAAAGTATGTAATACTCTGTATGTATTCTTTGTTACTCTATGTCTTCCGTCGCTTCCTACTCCAGCTAATCCTTCTGTAATCCACATTGGATCGCCACCAAATAGTTCGTTGTATTCTGTTGTTCTAAGATGTCTTGCTACTCTTAATTTTAGAATAAAGTCATCTATAAACTCTTGAATTTGTTCTTCTGTATATTTTCCTGCAGCTAAGTCTCTTTCAGCAAAGATATCAAGGAATGTTGATATTCTACCGATTGACATAGCAGCACCATTTTCTTCTTTGATACCAGCAAGGTAAGCAAAATATGTCCACTGAATTGCTTCTCTTACGTCATGTGCTGGTCCTGAAATATCATAACCATATCTAGCAGCCATCTTCTTAATATCTTTTAGTGCTGCTATTTGGTTCCATACTTCTTCAGCTAATCTAATATTTTCTTCTGTCATCAAAGGTCTATCAGAAATCATATCATGGTCTTTTTGCTTTTCTTGAATCAAGAAGTCAATACCATAAAGTGCACATCTTCTGTAGTCTCCAATAATTCTTCCTCTACCGTAAGCATCTGGAAGTCCAGTTATATATCCTAAATGTCTAGCTTTTTTCATTTCTGGAGAATATGCTTTGAATACGCCGTCATTATGTGAAGTAACATAATTAAACATAAATTCTACTTCCTCAGGAAGCTTTTTGCCAAATTCTTCAACTTCTTCTCTAACCATTTTTATTCCACCAAATGGGCACATGCCTCTCTTTAGTGGTTCATCTGTTTGTAATCCAACAATTATGTCTTTGTCCTTGATAATATATCCTGGATCAAATGCATTAACTCTCATTATCTTTTCAGCGTCAACTTTTAATGTTCCGCCAGCTTTTCTTTCTTCTACTAAAAGTTCTTTAACTTTCTCATTACATTCTACTGTTCTTGCAGTTGGACCTACCAAGAAACTTTCGTCCCCATCATATGGTGTGTAGTTTATCTGTATAAACTCATCTACGTTAATCTTGTCTGTCCATGTGCCGGCTTTAAAGCCTTCCCATTCTTTTCTCATTAAATCATCCTCCGGTTTTCTTAATTGTATTATGTATACAAATCTGTGCAAAAAAAATTGTTTCTAGCCACAATTACTAATTCTTATTTGGAAACCCTTTGTTCCTTATGTATACATAATACACTACTCTTATGTATTTCGTCAAACATTTTCTTCTGTTTTTTGTGTATTTTTTTGCATACATAAACATTTGAAAACTGTTGAAATTTGAACTGAATGAGGCAGCATATTATATGCTGCCTTCTGTGATAAAAATTCTTGTTATTTGAGGCGAATTAGCGATGATATTTTTGACTTGGATTGGCTCTTTTTCTCCCGTCAAAATGATTTTATCCCCACTCTCAGTTTTGCGAAGTCTAATTTTGTCGCCTTTTTTACCTATAATATATTTGCCATCTGCAATATGTTCCGAAACCATAAGTGGATAATTCCCTTGATTTTCTTCTATGGTTTCTAATGAAAGTGTACATTCTTCCATTCCAAGTTTTCTGTATGCGTCTCTAGCGTAGTTATTAAATATATTCAGTCCATAATCGCCAAAAACTCTGACGCCATTATCTGCAAATGGTTTCACCCAACAGATATTCCCCACTGAAATTCCGCATTCTCTGGACTTCTCAACTATTTCCATGAAGTTATTCTGAATAAATTCATCTTCTACTCCTTTGGAAATATTTGTAATGTACGGTCTGACACTATGGGTTTTTGGGATTGTTTCATATTCTCTAATAAAAGATACCACTGGCAAAAGGGCAACTACATCTATCCCCTCTACTTGTTCCCAGTCAAAATCATAAAAATCCTTAATCTCATAGAAAAACAATTCCAGCGTATCTGTTGGTTCTTCTTGATCCGGTTTTCTTATCTTTCCTTTAATGGTTCGCTTGGAGTTGTCTATTATTGTTTTTTCTATAGCTTCCAATCCTTGTCGGCGTATATCATTTATTGCAGAAATGGGTATTTGTATGCCATCTTCCATCTCTATACTGACTGACTCTGCAACAAATGGTGTGTTTCCCGTTTTTTTCAATTGTTTCTCTATCTGTTCTTTTGACGTAGGTGTTTTTTCTGCTTTCTCAGGAACTATATCCTCTCTTTTTATTTCTATATGGTATTGACTGTTCTCAATATTTCCAAGTGTAGAAACCTTCAATTGAATAGGACTTCCTTTTGAAGCAATAAAATTCAATGCTACCGGTGATTTTCTAATATATTTTCCACTTTCAAATGTGACATTTTCGTATGTCGATCTAGCTCTTTTTAGCTGTTCTTTTGAAGAAATCTTATACAAAACATCTCCATGTTCTGGCATTCCACGCAAATCGCCAATTCTAGTAAGTCCACCTTTTAGTGGCAAAATATATGTGACGATGTTTCCAAAGACTTTTTTGCCCTGTATCTCAACTCCATCACCGATCGCCAGTTCATCGTATAATTTCACATCTATCATGGTCGTTCCTTGGACTTTTTTAACTACTTTTCCGATTTTCACTCCTCTGTGTTTTGGTATATCGCCTGCCATCATATTATCGTCCTGATTCTCATAGTAATATCCTTCTGTAAATCCGCCACGATTAAAAATCTGTTCCAGTTGTTTTCTGTCTTCATCGGTAACTTTGTACCACCCTTTTTGATAATACTCGTCCAAATATTTTCTATATATAGATGTAACAATAGCCACGTACTCAGGGGACTTCATTCTTCCTTCTATCTTTAGTGATTTTACTCCAATTTCCACCATCTCGCCTATGTGGTCAATCAAGCAAAGATCCTTTGGACTTAAAGGATACATAAATGTGTCTATTAGTTTATTGTTTTCATCAAGTGTCTTGTATGGTAATCTACATGGCTGGGCGCATTTTCCTCTGTTGCCACTTCTCCCACCAAAATACCTACTCATCTGGCATTGACCTGAATAGCAGACGCACATTGCTCCATGAACAAAAACTTCTATTTCTGTATCTGCCTCATCGATTATTGCTTTGATTTCTTCAAGGGACAATTCTCTTGCAAGAACCACTCTATTAAATCCTAGTGACTTTGCAGCCTTTACACCTTCAAGATTATATACTGAACCTTGGGTAGACAGATGCAAATGGAAATCAGGCATTATGTCTTTTATGACTTTTGCAAGGCCCAAATCCTGTACAATCAAGGCATCTACCCCTATTTCATACAAAAACTTTACGTATTCAAACGCCCTCTCCATCTCTCTATCGCTAATCAAAGTATTCATGGTCACATAAACTTTGACTCCCCTAATATGGGCAAAGTCTATGGCTTCTTCTATTTCTATATCATCAAAATTGTCGGCATTGATTCGAGCATTAAAAAACTTTCCCCCGATGTAAACGGCATCTGCACCATTTTCTACTGCGGCAATAAATTGGCTTATTCCACCTGCGGGAATCAATAGTTCACTTTTTTTCTTCATATTCTTTCCTAACGTAATAAAATTTGTCTATTTATATAATACTATCAATGAAAGGATGGTGCAACTATGTCCCGACTAAAAGCTTTGATAAAAGATAAAAAACTATATGAATTCACTATTTTTGCCTGCATAACTATTGCGCTGCTGTGTAGTATTTTTTTTGTAATTAAAAACTTCTCTGAAATAGTAGATATTGGAATATCTTTTTTGGGCAATATAATTTCCGCTTTTGTGCCACTGATTATCGGTCTGGTTATTGCTTATATTCTAGATCCTCTGGTGGAGCTTATTGACTTAAAATTACTAGCAAAATTAAGGTTTTCCGACACGACTGATCCTATAAAAAAGGATCGTTTTTATCAACGTACCCGTTTAGCTAGTGTGTTGCTTACCTATTTGATAATAATTGTCGCTCTTTTGCTTATTCTCTACGGTTTTGTTACTTTGATAATCGGCCAAATTTCTTTTAAATCTATTTCTGAAACTTTAAATACTCTTATTGCGTATTTTGAAAATTATCAGGTTATGATTGACCAATGGATATCAAATATTCCCCCAGGTATTCTAGCAGAAAAGGTTCATCTTCTTGCCAACGGAATTGTATCTTGGATCGGTGGCAGTTTTAGCAGTGGCGGTATCATCGAAACGGTCAAATCCATAACTGGCGGATTGTTCAATGTCTTTGTTGGTATGGTGGCTAGCATTTATCTATTAAAGGATAAGTCTTTTTTTATGAATTTATGGAACAATCTCCTTCACCTATGTCTAGGGCAAAAAAACCATGGGCTGGTTCGTGAAACTTTGTATGATATTAACGGCGTTATTGGGACTTTTATCAAAGGTGCGCTTATTGATTCTGTTATTGTTGCCATTTTATCTTCGGTAATATTGTTTGTTCAAGGAATAAGTTTTGCTGTATTTATCGGTTGTTTTGCTGGTATTGCCAACATTATCCCATATTTCGGGCCTTTCCTTGGCGCTATCCCGGCTTTAATCGTAGCTACTGCCAGTTCAGGTATAGGCAAGGGGGTTATTGCTGCCCTATCGCTTTTCATAGTCCAACAGATTGATTGTAACTTTATATACCCAAAAATCGTTGGAAGTTCCACTGGCCTTCATCCTCTATTTGTTTTAACCGCAGTAACTGTGGCTGGTCATTATGGAGGAATCCCCGGTATGATTTTGGCTGTTCCAATCGCTGGCATAATCAAAGTTTTTATTATGAAGTGGGTTCATGATGATTGACTTGACGCATTTCTATAATTATACAATGGAATATTTATATTTTTACTTTTTTTCGTATATTTATAAACTTTTCCCTTGCAAAACCGTAGCTTATGTGTTATATTATTTTCTATTGATACATTTTTATGCACAATGTAAAATATTTATACATATATCGGAGGAAAATATAATGGTAAAAGAAAAAATAGTCTTGGCTTATTCAGGCGGCCTTGACACATCAGTTATCGTTTCGTGGTTAAAGGAAAATTATAATTGCGATGTAATCGCAGTTTGTTGCAATGCAGGTCAAAAAGAGGACTTTGATGCAATTGAGGAAAAGGCTTATGCAACTGGCGCTTCAAAGTCTTACGTCCTTGACATACAGGAGGAGTTTGTAACTGACTACATATGGCCTACCCTAAAGGCTGGCGCAATATATGAAAACGACTATCTTCTTGGCACTTCTATGGCAAGACCTTTAATGGCAAAAAAGCTTGTTGAAATTGCAGAAAAAGAAGAATCGTTTATTATCTGTCATGGCTGCACTGGAAAAGGCAATGATCAGGTTCGTTTTGAAGCTTCTATCAAAGCTCTAAACCCCGCAATTAAAATAATCGCTCCTTGGAGAATATGGGATTTGGAATCTCGTGAAGACTGTATTGAATATGCAAAATCTCATGGCATTCCCATCGCTCAAACTACTGAGAAGATTTACTCAAGAGATGAGAATATCTGGCATATAAGTCACGAAGGTGGCAATCTTGAGAACCCATGGAACCAACACAAGGAAAGCATCCACGTTTTATCGGTTACTCCCGAAAAGGCTCCTGATGTTCCCACTTATGTCGACATCACTTTTGAAAAAGGCATTCCTATTGCAATTGACGGTAAATCCCTAAATGCTGTGGATTTATTAAACCAGTTGAATAAAATTGGCAGTGAGAATGGCGTAGGAACTATTGATATAATTGAAAATCGCCTTGTAGGAATGAAATCCAGAGGTGTTTATGAAACTCCCGGTGGCACTGTCCTGTTTGAGGCTCACAAATCTCTTGAAAAATTAATTTTGGATAGGGACACTATGCAATACAAAAACATTGTAGCTCAAAAGTTTGCGCAAATCGTCTATGACGGCTTATGGTTTACTCCTCTTCGTGAAGCCATATCGGCTTTTGTTGATGTAACTCAAGCCCTAGTTACCGGCGTAGTAAAAATGAAGCTTTATAAGGGTTCTGTAATATGCGTTGCCAGTCAATCGCCATATTCTTTATATAGTGAAGAATTTGCCACTTTCAGTAAAGATGAAGTTTACAACCAAAGTGATGCTGAAGGTTTTATCAATTTATTCTCGCTCCCTCTAAAAATTAGAGCGATTCAAAAGCAAACTCTCGAAGGTGGACCAAAAGGTTACGATTCTCTGGAACGCAAAATCCTTAAAGGGTCAGACTTTATTAAATAGTTTATTACCAATATAAAAATATCCCTACGACATCTCATTGCCATAGGGATTTTTTTATGTGTTTAATTAAATTCAATATCTTCATTAACTTTTTTGTGAATATCCAGTCTATTTTCGACATCTACAACGTTAACTAGCCAACCATTCAGAGTGCAACTTTTAATAAAATCATCAATTCTATTAACTCCATTCATTTCTTTTAAGGTGATTACAACTCCAAATCGAATTCCAACTCCATCTTTGGGATCCAATCTATTATTCGTTTTTATCTCCATTCCCCAGTTTTTATTGTTGTAGGAGCTTTTGGGGATCATTTTTTTATCTGACTTTTCAACGATATACTTTACGTTATCCCATTTTCTAAATCTAGCTCTTGCATCTCCTTCAATAAGATAATTTTTCTCACTGTTAAGTTCATCATTTTGATTTTGCTTGTCACCCTTAATATCTTTAATCTTACCATCATTTTGGATTCTACCAAAATGTATATTAAGTTCTGTACTAGTGTAATCTACTCCTTGACTTCTATCGCATACTGGAAAATAACACATTGTGGCTCTTGCAATGTAAGGGTATTTGTTATCTTTAAGAGGAACAGGAAAGTGGTAATTGTAAGTGTTCCATTTTTCACTTATATCTGATACCAAAAATTTGATTTCGTCGTCTTTGGTTTGTAATATATCTCCAATTTTAATAGGTACAACCCCATGCCCATAAAGAGCAACTTCTTCTGGCGTCGGTTGTTCGCTCCATCCTCTTGCTGAATCAATAATTACTGCTTTCGCTACTTCTCTAGATAATCCTAAAACATCAATCAAGTAGGACAGTTTACGAGATATCCAAGGGGCAGCAAAAGAAGTACCAGCCACGTTGGCAGCACCTAACGGTTCGCAAACTTTAATATATTGTTCCTTGCTGCCACCATAGTAACTAACATCAGGTTTTGCGAAAAAAGATAACGCTAAGCCTTTTCTAGCGTATTTAGTCGATAGTCCACTTTTGGTTACAGCATTTACCACCATGCTGTTTATTGAATCAGCAGGTGAACCAATTTTTATTACATTGTCATTAGGTTTATTCGTCCCTGCAACAACAAAAATAACATCCTTTTCATACTGTATTTGGTCCAATACCGCTGCTTCGGCTGAAATGAAGTTGTCATTTATTTCTTGATTGCTGCCCAATGAAATATTCCAAACCTTTATATCTGGATTATTGGCTACAATACTTTTTATTTGTTTGACAATGGTAAATGAAGAAAATTTAGAACCGACGGCAATGCCAAAATGGCGAACTTTAAATTGCCCGCATCCATCATTTAGCCATGGATTCAGTCTCCCACCATCAACAATAATTGAAGAAACCGCCGTTCCATGACGATAATCTTCGCTGCTTTTGGGTATATCCTCATCAACCATTTCATGGTAATCTACCCATTGACTAAAATACACATTTGTATCAAACAAAGTATCAATGACTCCAATGGTCGGCTCAATTGTAGGAGATGCAATATTGATTAACTTTTGCTGATAATCTTCTATGAAATCATCTGGTGATAATGCCGCTAAATCGACTGTTGCCATTGAAACAAGATACGGAACTTTATCAAATAGGGATTTCATCTGATTTTCATCTAAGAATATCGTCTGATCGTCTAATATTCTGCTTGTCAAAATATCAATCCCTATATTTTTAAGTAAGTTTTTTGTGTCAATTCCAATATTATATAGTGTTATTATGCTCTGTTTCAATTGCAATGTAGGTGATTCCACTTTAAACTCGTCGATATATGAAACATCAGCTACAATCTGTTTAAAGGTAGTTTTGGACATTGAAAGTTTATTAAATGGTATTTTATTGATTACGTCGTTATCTTTAAATATACTTTTATTTATACCATTGTTAAAATATGTGTCTATAATATCTTTAGTTGCCTCAAGCAATTCAATACTATTCTCTAAATCTTTAACATCTAGAAAATACGTGATTATGTGCTTGCTTTTATCCTCGTTAAATTTAGCTCCAACAATAGCAAAATTAGAGTCTATACCTTTAAACAATCCTGCAATACGATTGGACTTAGCAACAATTTTATTGTAATGCACACTAATTAAGATGCCTGCAAAGGGTCTTTTCTCGCAATTCCAAAACTCTTTAATGGTAATCAACTGTGATTTCAAAGCCGCTAAGTGTTGGCTAGATACGATTTTTTTACTACTCATATCAACTCCTCCGCCACCCCCTGGTTTGGAAGCCTGGACAAATCTCTTACCTTTCAGTTCTAATAGATTATTCATCAATATCGTCCCCCTTGCTTAATTTTCTTGATACTGTGCTTTTAGACTCGCCCTTTAACTTTTCTATTTCTCTAACTGTAAATTTTTGTGCACTTAGCTGGCTAATGTCAGTTTGCTCTATATTCGCTATTAAATTACTATATAATCTCCTTAGATAATCATATTCACAACTGGCATCACTAAAGGCTAAAGAAGTTTTAATAACATTTTTAAGTTCTCCAGGATACGGCAATTTTTCCGCTGTGTTTAATATTTTTCTGAACAATCTAGTGTCTTTTGATACCCCTTTAAAATTTCTAATATAAGAAGAAAAATAGTATTCGGCAACCTCAATTAAATCTTCCTTGCTATACCTGTTAAAGCTAATAACTGCATCAAAACGTCTTATTAAAGCTTTGTCAAAATTTGCAAACAAATTCGTTGTTGCAATTATGATTATTTCTTTATTTAAATCCGTTAATCTATCCAGTTCTCTTAAAATAGTGGAAGTAACTCTCCCCATTTCTCGCACATCGTTAGAATTAATCCTATCTAATGCTATTACGTCTATTTCATCAAATAAAACAACTACCTTATTTGAATGTGGTAGTGATGTAATTTCGCTGAAAACCGAAGCAATATTTTTATTTGTCTGCCCCAACTTGCTATCTATTAAATTGTCAAAATCAACATAGAATAATGTTCGATCTAACAATCGAGCGATATGCTTAGCAGCTTCTGTTTTCCCACTTCCAGGCACTCCCTCAAACAAAAATTTATTGATTCCCAAATTATGACTTACTGCATTAATAATGCCTTTTATATCACTAGTAATTTCTATTGGTAAGTTTAACGGTTCCATATTCCTTGTTTCAACTTGTTTCAAAAACTCACTTTCAAAATCACTACTTTGTGGTGTGTATAAATTCGATTCAGCAATTAACCCCATAATATATTCAGCTAATTGGTCATCGCCAATGCTATCAAAGTATCTCGCTATACTTATAGCTTCGCTTCTAAACGCATTTTCATTTTTTTCTACGTGGTATTTTATTAGGTTTAGTACGTTCTGTTTTTTCATAACCCTACTCCCTCCGTTCTTTATTATAATATCACGCTGTGGGACAAAAGTCAACATATTGGGACATATGTGTTGACTTTTATGAATGGCCGCGAGCACACCCAAAAAGAGAACAGACCAAGTCTGCGGACTTGGTCTGTTCTCTTTTCGATTATTAAACAATGTTATATTATAGTATATTGTTAACATTTTATGCGAAAGTTACTATTGTTCCTGTCTTTCCTTCTAAAGCATCGATTGCTTTGTCAAGAGATGTAATAATAGCTTTCTTGTCTGGGTTTGCTCTTACAAACTTCATTGCAGCTTGTACCTTTGGAAGCATGCTTCCAGGTGCAAATTGACCTTCGTCACAGTATTTTGCTGCGTCTTCAAGATTCAAACTTGATAAGTTTTCTTGGTTTGGCTTATTGAAGTTGATTGCAACTTTTTCTACTTCTGTTAAAATCATCAATGTATCAGCATCAACTTGTTCTGCTAATAATTCTGCTGCAAAGTCCTTATCGATAACAGCAGCAGTACCTTCTAGGGCACCGTCAGCTCTTTCGATTACAGGAATTCCGCCGCCACCACAAGTGATGACAATTGTTGATTCCCAAAGTTGTTTTACTGCTCCAATTTCAACGATTTTTCTTGGAAGTGGTGAAGCTACAACTCTTCTGTAACCTCTGCCAGAGTCTTCCTTCATTACATATCCTTGTTTGTCAGCAATAGCCTTTGCTTCTTCTTCTGAATAGAAAGGTCCTATTGGTTTTGTTGGGTTTTGGAATGCTGGATCTTTTTCTTCAACAACAACCTGTGTTGCAACAGTTATTACTGGAATATTCTTGTCTCTTTTGTTCAAAGAATATTTAAGTGCCTGTTGAAGATGATATCCTATATATCCTTGTGACATTGCGCCGCAAACATCGAAAGGCATTACTGGTGTAACGTCTTTTGCTGCTTCTGAAGCAAGTACGATTCTGCCTACTTGTGGTCCATTTCCATGAACTAAAGCAATTTCGTATCCTCTACAGCTGATTTCAGCAATGTATTCACATGTGTTTTTTACTACTTGTAGTTGAGCTGCTGCAGTAGCCTCGCCTTTACTTGACTGTAAAGCGTTACCACCTAAAGCGATTACAATTTTTTGTGACATAATATTTTTCTCCTATTGTTTTAATGCGTACAATTAAGTACGTGAACAAACTTTTCCATGAGATGTGAAATT
>JAVXAG010000050.1:6159-13245 GCA_036660615.1 Anaerovoracaceae bacterium | reverse complement strand
TCAAAGACAGTTGAAAAGATTGAGACGATATGTAAAGAATGGAAGTAGAAGAATTTAACCATTTCAAGATACTAAAACGGAAGGAGGAGTACCGTCAATGTATGAGAAAAATATCGAAAAAGTATTTCAAATCTATGAAGTTATATACTTGCTACTATTTGGTATTTGGCAGACAATGAATTTATTATCTATCAATATCAATATCAATTTAGAGGGAGTATTTGTTGTGTTATCCATAGTATCGATTTTACTGATATTAGTAGATCTATTAAAACGTAGCAAACAGAAAAACAAAAGAAACTTAGCAATTATTGTTATGCAAGGATCTTTGACACTTATGATTCTGGGCATATGCATATTGTAGTAGCAGTGGTAATATACTTAAAAAATATGTATAAAGAGCTAAAAAGCTTGCGCAAAGAGATAGAAAGTCTGCGTAGAGAAATAAGAGAAATCAAAGAGTAGAAATTCTAAAAAAAACACAAAAATTACATAAAAAAATTCAAAAACACTGTTGACATTAAAGGCCGACAGTGTTATCTTTCATTGGGTGATTATCATGTATCTAGTCATTTATAAAAGAAAGGTGGGTGTTAGAGTATGCATTGTTTTGGTAGTGTCGTTAGCTTTATGGTTATTGAAGGGTGAAGATGTATAGCGGTAGCAATGATTTGTAAAGATATCATTTAAAAAGAAAAAGTTTATAAATTTGTAATAACGTAGTATAAGGATATAGATGCGTTATGTATAGTAAAGAAAGAAATTTAAGATGAGAAAAATATCATTAATATTAGCTTGTGTCACATTATTTTTACTATTAACGGTAACCGTTGTTTTTGCAGATGAAAGTCAGGGCAAAATCTCAATGTCAAAATACGAAAATTATTTAAGTCAATATTCACAAGAAGATGCATTGGCACAAGGGATAGAACCTGAACATGTTGAAGAAGCCATAGTGGAGGCTCAAATATTTTATGAAGAGTTCATGGATATGCCGATGAAAAAAAGAGAAATGATACTTAGTGAGGTAAATGACTTACGCGATGGAAAGCCTATTACTATAGATTATAGCGAGAGTAAGATTTCTAAGACTTTTACAAATCCATACGACATGAATGCACTAGCAGTAAATGGATTTTCAATAGAAAAGACTGGGTATAGTGGAAGCGGTTTGATTGCATATAGAATGAGTTTAGGGTATAAAGTCGAAAACGGAAAAATTAAATCGGTTGGAGAAGGAGTAGCTTATGTAGTCAGAAATATCGCCGTAGGAACAAGTTTTTCCCTTGCTACAAAACAAACGTTTATCTCTGATAATCAAGCATGCATAAGGACTAGATGGAGTCAGGGCATTGGCATAGATCCCGTCAATATACAATATGGTATATGGGGGCACACAATAGGTGGAGATATAAAAGGAAATTTGTCATATAATAATACTTGGGCAGAGATGTAACTAGGAGCAATACCTACATATAAAGATGTAAAATAAGTGATAAACTGAATCTAACAGATATCATAGCAGTCAAGGTGTGAATATCATCGCTTAGGGGCAGGAGAGGAGAAAAGATGGCAGAAATTATAATGCAGATTGTGCCTTTGATTACACTGTTGGTATTTGTGACAATTGTAGTAGCAGTGGTAATATACTTAAAAAATATGTATAAAGAGCTAAAAAGCTTGCGCAAAGAGATAGAAAGTCTGCGTAGAGAAATAAGAGAAATCAAAGAGTAGAAATTCTAAAAAAAACACAAAAATTACATAAAAAAATTCAAAAACACTGTTGACATTAAAGGCCGACAGTGTTATCTTTTATATAGTGGTTAGCACTCAACGAGAACGAGTGCTAATAAAGGAGAAAGATATGGAGTTAACAGAACGAAAACTAAAAATTTTGCAGGCAATAATAGGCGACTATGTTAAATCTGCTGAACCAGTTGGTTCCCGTACACTTTCCAAGAAATTTGAACTGGGCATCAGCCCTGCGACTATAAGGAATGAGATGGCAGATCTTGAGGAAATGGGATTTTTGACACACCCTCACACATCGGCCGGCAGAGTTCCGTCAGATAAAGCATATAGGCTTTATGTAAACGATATGATGCAAAAAAAGGAACTTTCCCAATCGGAGAAGAATGTTATTGCAGAAAGATTAAAATCTAATATTTCCGAGTTTGAGAAAACAATTCAGAGGGCAGCCAGTTTGCTTTCAGAGATTACAAATTTGACATCATTTGCCATGAGCCCTACCCAGTCAGAAGAAACAATTAGGTTTGTAAACCTATTGCCGGTAGATAATAATACAGTAGTGCTGATGATAGTATCAGACAGTGGTAAGGTTTCCAATACAGCACTTAGACTTAAAGTGCCATACACAGAAGAAAGTCTTCAACTTTTATCGAAGAATATGACATATAACTACAAAGGTAAAAAACTTAGTGAGGTTTTGAGAAATAACATCATTGAAAACTTTGAGACAGATATAGAGGCCATGAGTAAGTTGGCAGCCAATATTATGCCAAACTTCCTTAAGACATTAGAAGATATGCTAAACGTAAACCTATATATGGATGGTCTTACAAATATATTTAGCATTCCTGAGTACAATGACATCGACAAGGCAAAGAGCTTTTTGGAATTGCTAAACAAAAAAGATGATTTTACTAGAAAGATAGTCGAGAGAGAAGACGGGGTAATAGTCACAATCGGCGAAGAAAACCCCGATGATTTAATGCATGATTGTTCGCTTATAACAGCGACATATCATATAGATGGTAAATTGGTAGGAAAACTTGGTGTAATTGGACCAACCAGAATGAAGTATGGGGAAGTCACATCACTGATAGAATACATGACTGACAATTTGAGCCACACATTTGGAATAGAAGGCGGTGAAGAAGATGAATAAGGAAGCCAACCGAAAAGCAGCGGAAAGTTTTGAAGATGTTGAAAAAGATGTTGCTGAGGAGGCGAAAAACAAAAAAAAGGTTTCTGAAAAGAAAAACGATCCTGAAGGAACTGAAGAAACTCAAGATAACAAAGAAATCATTGAAGAAGTAGTAGAAGAAAAAAATGAAACTTCTGCTGAAGAAGAAGCTATCAATGTAAAATATTTAAGATTGATGGCAGATTTCCAGAACTATAAGAGACGTTCCGAAAAAGAAAAAAGTGACATTTATGCATACGCAAACGAAAAAATCGTTACGGATTTGCTTGATGTAATAGATAACTTTGACAGAGCTCTTGATCACCATAGTGAGGATGAAGGTTTTGTTGAAGGAATGAATATGATTTTTAAACAGTTTAAAGGGGCGCTTGAAAAAGCAGGACTGGAAGAAATCAGTGCGTTGGGTGAGGACTTTGATCCGAATTTCCACAATGCAGTTATGACTGAGGACACAGATGAGTACGAAAGCGGAAAAGTGACCGAGGTTTTACAAAAGGGGTATTTACTTAATAAAAGAGTCATACGAGCAAGTATGGTAAAAGTAAATAATTAGTTAGCACAAAATAAATAAAATTAGAATAATTAAAGAAGGGAGAGTTGCAGGTCATAGTGACAGGCAACAAATAATAAAATGGCAAAAGTAATAGGAATCGATTTAGGAACAACAAACTGCTGTGTATCAGTATTGGAAGGTGGAGACCCTACAGTAATCGCAAATGCAGAGGGAAATAGAACAACACCATCCATCGTTGGATTTGCAAAGAATGGGGAGAGATTGGTTGGAGAAACTGCAAAGAGACAAGCGGTTACTAACCCTGATAGAACTATCGCATCAATAAAAAGATACATGGGTTCAGATCACTCAGTAGATATTGATGGCAAAAAGTACACACCACAAGATATTTCAGCTATGATATTAGCAAAATTAAAGGCAGATGCTGAAAGTTATTTAGGAGAAAAAATTACTGAGGCAGTAATCACTGTTCCAGCATATTTCTCAGATGCTCAGAAACAAGCAACAAAAGATGCAGGTAAAATTGCCGGTCTTGATGTAAAGAGAATTATCAACGAGCCAACAGCAGCTTCACTAGCATATGGTCTTGACAAAGAAGCAGGAACTCACAAAATCTTAGTATACGACTTAGGCGGCGGTACATTCGATGTGTCTATTCTTGAATTAGGTGATGGCGTATTTGAAGTATTGGCTACAAACGGCGACACAAGATTAGGCGGAGACGACTTTGACGAAGTAATTTTGAACTTCTTAGCAGACAGTTTCGCTAAAGAAAATGGTGTTGATTTAAGACAAGACAAGATGGCACTTCAAAGACTAAAAGAAGCAGCAGAAAAAGCTAAAAAAGAATTATCAAGTTCACAAAGCACAAATATTAATCTACCATTTATTACAGTAACAGCAGCAGGTCCACTTCATATGAATATGGATCTTACAAGAGCAAAATTTGACCAATTGACTGCAGCTTTAGTTGAGAGAACTATTGGACCAATGAAAAAAGCTATGGCAGATGCTGGTGTTTCAAATAATGATATTGCAAAAGTTATATTAGTCGGTGGTTCAACTAGAACTCCTGCAGTACAAGAAGCTGTTAAGAAAGTTACAGGGAAAGAACCATTTAAGGGAATAAACCCAGATGAGTGTGTAGCAATTGGTGCTGCTATTCAAGCTGGCGTATTGACTGGCGAAGTTCATGACGTATTGTTATTAGATGTAACTCCACTTTCATTATCAATCGAAACTTTAGGAGGAGTTGCTACAAAACTAATAGAGAGAAATACAACAATTCCTACAAAGAAGAGCCAAATCTTCTCAACTGCAGCGGATAATCAAACAGCAGTAGATATTCACGTTATGCAGGGTGAAAGAGAAATGGCAGCTGGAAATATTACACTTGGTCGTTTCCAATTGACAGGAATTGCACCAGCTCGTCGTGGAATACCACAAATCGAAGTAACATTTGATATTGATGCAAACGGTATCGTAAATGTAAGTGCAAAAGATATGGGAACAGGCAAAGAACAGAGAATCACTATTACTTCATCAACTAAACTTTCAGACGATGAAATCAATGCAAAGGTAAAAGAAGCTGAACAATTTGCAGAAGAAGACAAGAAGAGAAAAGAAGAAGTTGAAGTAAGAAACCAAGCTGAAGGTCTGTTATATGAAACTGAGAAATCTCTAAAGGATTTGGAAGACAAACTTTCAGAAGATGAAAAGAAAACTATTGAGGGTGCACACGAAGATTTAAAGAAAGCTTTGGAAGGCAATAATATAGAAGAAATCAAAGACAAAACAGAAAAATTAACTGAACAATTCCATACAATATCAGCCAAAATGTATGAACAAGCACAAGCACAGGCTCAAGCTGAAGGCGGAGCAGACGCTCAAGGATTTGATCCAAACATGGGGAATGGATCAGCAAATACAGATGCAACTGGAAATGGTCATGCAGACGACAATGTTGTTGATGCTGACTATGAGGTTGTTGACGAGGATAAATAATGGCTGAGAAACGTGATTTTTATGAAGTGCTTGGGCTAAAAAAGGGTGCAAGTGAGGATGAGATAAAGAAGGCCTTCCGTAAGATGGCAATGAAATATCATCCTGATAAGAACTCCGGAGACAAAGCGGCAGAGGATAAGTTCAAAGAAATAAATGAAGCTTATAGTGTTCTTTCGGATCCAGATAAAAAGAGCAAGTACGACAGATTTGGTCATGCAGGGGTAGATCCAAATGCTGGTTTCGGAGGTGGCGGCTTCGGCGGAGGTGGCTTCGGAGGCGCTGGCGGCTTCGAGGATATCTTTGATATGTTCGGAAACATGTTTGGTGGCGGAGGCGGAGGCTTTAATCAAGGCTCTCGCAGACGAAACGGACCAATGAAGGGTAGAGATTTACAGAAAGCAATTACTATTACATTTAACGAGGCGGCTTTTGGTGCAAAAAAAGAAATACAATTGACAAAGTATGTCGAATGTGGAACTTGTAAAGGCGCTGGAACTGCTCCGGGAACAGACAAAAAAACTTGTCCGAAATGTAATGGGACTGGACAGATACACACTGTACAGCGAACACCATTTGGGCAATTCCAAAGCACAGGTCCTTGTGACCAATGTGGCGGAAAAGGTACAATCATTGAGAAACCTTGTCCAGATTGTGGTGGCACTGGAAAGGTAAAGAAGACTATCAAAATCAATGTGGACATTCCAGCTGGTGTTGATAATGACAGTGTAATTCCAATCAGAGGTCAAGGGGAACCAGGTGAAAATGGTGGACCAAAGGGCGATTTATACATTGTGATTTCGGTAAAACCTCACGAGATGTTTACTAGAAGGGGTAGTGATATTTATCTTGATATTCCAATCACCTTTAATCAAGCGGCTCTAGGCGATGACATTATTGTGCCAACTCTAGATGGAAAGGTAACTTATAAGATTCCAGCAGGGACGCAGCCATCGACTACATTTAGATTAAAAGGCAAGGGAATCAAGGATCTTCGAACTGGTAGAATGGGTGATCTTTATGTTAAGGCTCTCTTGGAGGTGCCAACCAAACTTAACTCTAAGCAAAAAAAGGCTATAGAAAGTATGGGAAAAGCAGTAGACGAAGATTGTTATCAGAAAAAATCCGGTTTTGCGGAAAAAATGAAAGATTTCTTTAAATAAATTAGTAAAGGCCGAGCCGGTGGCTCCGGCCAAAGGGAAAAGATAAAGGCCGAGCCGGTGGCTCTGGCCAACATAATAATTGATTACCGTAGGCGTGGCTCTAAACTTTAGACCCATTTCCTACGGTTTTCTATTGGCGCTTTGCCAAATAGTATGGACAGTATTCAGACGGCCTGATATATTTTTAGAATAATAAAAGGAAAGCTTTAGGGATGTTAAATGTTGGGTAAAAAGTTCAATATGCCCCGAATATTTAGGTTTTGAAAAGTCGGGGCATATTTCGCTGTTTTTAGCCTACAAATGCCCCGAATATTTAGGTTTTGAAAAGTCGGGGCATCGCAATGGGAATTGCTGTAAAGATAAGAAAAATATCCTTACACTTTATGACAATTTTATGGGTTTTAACAAGAAAATCGACTGATTCATGCCCCTAATTTTGAGAAATGAAAAAGTCGGGGCAT
>JAVXAG010000050.1:0-6059 GCA_036660615.1 Anaerovoracaceae bacterium | reverse complement strand
GCCCCTAATTTTGAGAAATGAAAAAGTCGGGGCATCGCTTGACATATTTGTATATTCACCTGAAAAATGACATCATATTATTATTTTTTCAGCTCATAAATACAGCGCTAAATGATAATGATTGTCAGCGATTGCAGATTTTGTTATAATAATTTAAATAATAATAGATGAGGGGAAAAAGTACAATGAATTCTGAAAAACAGACAGAGACTGGGAAAAATTTGACGGGAATAGTTATTAGAGAAGATATTAAACTATCTGAATTTGAGATATTTGGAAAATGTCGTTCAAAATACGATGCGGTGGTAAAGTATAAATATCCCAATGCAAAATCTATTATTCCGTTAAAGAGAAGTAAAAACCTTAAAGGGTTTAAGAGTGCCATGGACTTGTTGATGTTGCCTGGAATATTATATTTGTTGGATTCAATAAAGGACAGATCGGCCTACTATTTGGTTGAGACAGAGAACAACAAATTGCTAGTTAATGTCACTAAAAAATATATTGAAAGTAGCCAATTGCGATGCGACTTTACAGAGGGACAAAAAGTAATAGGTGAAAATCTTTTTTTAAAAACGACATACATATTATAAAATAAGTTTACTCACACCACAATGCAGGCAAATTGTGGTGTTTTTTATTATAGAAAAACCATCGAAAAAATGGTAGAAAATTCAAATAATAGACAAAAAACACTTGACTATATCGTAACAATATACTGTATGATTAAATGTAGACAAATTGGAGGTGGTAATATGAAACTTGGGTTTGGAACTAAGTTATCATACGGAATTGGCGGCGTTGCAGACAACGCTATGTACACAATATCGGGTACATTTTTGCTATTTTTTCTTACTACAGTTGCTGGAATTCAGCCAGCTGCGGCAGGGACAATTGCTGCGATAGGTTCAGTTTGGGAAGCATTTTGTGGACCTATTTGTGGGTATTTTTCAGATAATATAGATACAAGATTTGGTAAAAGAAAACCGTTTTTGATTGCGGCAGCAATACCAGTTGCAGTAATAACAAGTCTTTTGTTTACTGCAATAGATGCGACCTATACTTTTAAAATTTTTTACTATGGGTTGATGACAATATTATTTTGGACATCATTTGCATCGTTTTTTGTGCCATATATGGCATGGGGCTCCGATCTGACTGCTGACTATAACGAGAGAACAGTGTTGCGTTCATATGCATATGTTTTCAATCAAGTAGGCATGGCAATAGGTATGGTTCTCCCTACAATAATTGTGGACTTTTTGATGAATATGGGAAAATCTACAGCACAGTCGTGGACAGCCGTCGGAATATTTTGTGGGGTTTGCGCAGGAGCGGCACTGCTTATTTGTGCCTTTACAATAAAAAAGAGTGATGTACCAAACTTCAAAAAAAGCCCTAATAAGGCTAAGATATTTACATTTTCAAAAATTATTGAAATGTACAAGGGATACATACAAATTCTAAAACTTAAACCAATAAGATTTTTACTTGGAGCAAGTGTGCTATATCTTATTGCAAACACCATTTTTTCATCAGATAGAATTTACTATTTTTCATATAATTTGGGGCTTTCAGCTACAAACATTTCTTTTATTATGTTCTTAATTACTGTGGTTGGGATCTGCCTAGTGCCACTTGTTGCAGGACTATCAAACAAAACTGATAAAAAACTAGTATTTATGCTTGGAATAGGAATAACTGGAATAATAATGATCGCATTCAGATTTATTGGAGTGAATTCATTTGTGGTTGCCTGTGGGCTTTGTATAATATATTCTGTTGGAAACACTTGTTACTGGCAACTGATGCCGTCAATGATATATGACGTTTGTGAAGTGGAAGAATTGTCCTCTGGCAAAAAACACTCTGGAGCAGTTATTTCGTTGCAGGCACTAGCAGAATCAGTATCTATCGCTATTGGATTACAGTTTCTTGGAATAATATTGGAACAGGCTGGATTCCAAAGTGAGGCAGCTGTTCAGTCCGTTACCGCTTGCACTTGGGTAAGCAATTGCTTTACGCTGCTTCCTGGAATTTTCATGTTGCTAGTCGTATTTATCATAAATAAATATCCAATAGATAAAAAACATTTTGATAAAGTTATGGATGCTGTGGAGAAACAAAGAGACGGTGAAACTCCTGATTTAGATGAGTTTGATGATATATTCTAAATCATAAAACTCTTATAGAAATTTTGATTAGATAGTTATAGTAGCCGTTTGTGGATAAGTCATCCAAAATAACGTCTTCATAAAAGGAATCGCCTAGTTTTAGGTGGTTCTTTTTTGCATATTCAAGGATTTCAAGGCAGATATCATGAACTTTATCGTAGCCATGATTATCATAATAGACTAAATATTTTCCACCTGCATCGTGAAGTGCATCTTTGCAGCCACTTTCTTCAACCATAGAACGGTCGGCGATGGTGTAAAATTTTGAATATCGATAGGTGTGTTGGTTGACTTCGCTAACTGGTATTATGCCACCGATAGAGTAGGCGCTTTTTATGCCAATACTGCGACAATAATTAAAGTGTTCTGTGACAGCTTCGGCAACGGCTTTTTCGTTATTACCACCGACATAATCAGCGACAATCAACGATTGAGCAGGCATATCTTTAAATAAAATTTTGCCAAGAGGGGCGTTCATGCCTTCTGTCGTAATTTGGATTTTAGCATCAATATATTTTCTGGACCATTCAAGTTCACTGATTTTATTATCTAGCTCAACTTTCTTGGTTTCCAAAAGCTGTATTAAGGTTTCTGGCGAACGGTTGTCCATATGGGTTTTTATTTCTTTCAATGAAACGTTTAGCCATTTTAGCATAGTCAAGACTTCAAAGGTTTCAAGCTGAGTAAAGGAATAGTATCTATAATCATTTTTGTCTACAACTTCAGGGCAAAAAATACCAATGGAATCATAGTAAAAAAGTGTCTGCTTTTTAACATTGCATAGTTTTGCAAATTCACCAGTTGTGAAATAATCCTTTTTATTATTCATAAATATGCCTCCAATTTAGGCGGGTACCAACCCTATATCTTGTTTGGTTTTAATTCTAACACAATATATATAATGTGTCTATAAAAATGTAATAAATTGTAATGATAAGAGCAATGTGGGATAAACAGGCGTTGCAAAAAAATCTAAAAAGTAGTACAATGAACAATCAAACGAGGAATAAAATAGGGGGGATTTCTTTTATCCCTTTGCCATATGGAGGACGAATATGAACTATATTAAAATAACTATTCATACAAAAGAAGCTGGAATAGAGCCAATAATTACGGAGCTTATGTGGTGTGATGTTACAGATGTTGTAATAGATGATCCAAGAGATATAGATGATTTGATAAATAAGGAACACGATTATGAATGGGATTACATTGATGATGCGGTTATGGATTTGAAAAATCAAGAGCCAAAAGTAACAATTTATCTTGAGGATACACCAGAGAATCTAGTCAAGACAAAAGAAGTTGAGGAAGCCATGGATAAGCTTTTAGCCAAAGTAAAAGACGGACAATTTGGGGAAAATATCGATTTTGGTTCTCTAAAAGTTGATATTGTAATGGAAAACGATGAAGGTTGGAAAGACAACTGGAAGGAATATTTTAAGCCGGCAAAGATATCAAATAGTATTGTGGTTAAACCGTCTTGGGAAAACTACAGTCAAAATGAAGGTGAACTGGTTATTGAACTTGATCCTGGAATGGCTTTTGGTACTGGAACTCACGAAACGACTTCTCTTTGTGTAAAAATGATGGAGGAGTATATGAAACCTGGTGATTCTGTTCTCGATGTTGGCTGTGGATCAGGAATACTTTCCATTGCGGCAGCGCTGCTTGGTAGCACCAAGGTTCTGGGGGTAGAAATAGACCCAGTGGCTGTGGAAATTGCCAAAGAAAACCTAATACTCAACAGAGTAGATAATGTTGCCAAAGCTCAATTTGGCGACCTTACAAAAGGGATAGATTTTAAAGCAAATTTAGTTGTAGCAAACCTAATGGCTGACTTAGTAATAATGCTGAGCAAAGATGTGGCAAAACACTTGTTGCCAGACGGAATATATATCTCATCTGGGATTTTGGTAGAAAAAGAAGTCAAAGTTGCCGATGAAATTCGCGCCTGTGGTTTTAAAATTCTAGAAGTCAAAGAGGACGGAATGTGGTGCTGCATAGTAGCACAGAAATAAACTGAATGATGACTTGCGATATAATTTGCTTTTATAGGGAATTGTGGTAAGATGTAGTTGAAAACAGAAAAGAACCATCTATGTAAGAAAGGCTTTTAATATTGTGCTAAGCAGCATTATATAATAAGTCTTTCTTTTTTCATTTTCCTGAAAAGGAAGATGCGTTTAAGGAGGAAATGAAAATGGACATTATCACAGTTGAAAAACGAGATACAACTAAAAAGGCGAAACAGTTGAGACGAATAGGCATCGTGCCTTGTGTTATTTACGGTGGAGCATTAAAGGAATCAATCTCAATCCAGATGGATAATACAGTTGCAATCAAAGTTTTACGTAATAAACATGAAGGAAGCAAACTTCAAATCAAACTTGAAGACCAGATCATTCTAGCACAAATAAAGGATAAAACACGAGATACATTGAATAATGAAATCATTCAAATCAGTTTTCAAGCACTGCAAGCAGATCAAAAAGTTAACAGTGTAACTCACATTATTTTCCAGAACGAAGAGTTGATAAAGGGCATTTTGGAAAAAATGATAATAGAGGTTCCGTATGCGGCTTTGCCAGAAGATATGGTTGACACTATTACCATAGACATTGAAGGCAGACCAATTGGGGAAACTTTGACAGTTGGCGACATGGAAGAATTCAAAACCGAAAAGGTAGAATTGCAGATTGATAAAGATGCCGTTATATGCAAAATTGTTGAAAAAAAAGGCACCTCAACAGAAGATGCAGAATAATTTATTATAAGACACAGAAATGGATTAAATTTAATCAAGCAAAAGTAAAAGGAGCTTTTACTGTTGTAATTTACAAATGTCAAATTTGTTGTTGCATTCAGTACAGGCTCTTTTTTTATTAGAAAATTCTTGGCAAAATAAAATGTTCTATGATATCCTTTACCATTAAAGTGTCAAGTACACCCTCGTTAGTATCGGTAGTAAGTATCAAGTTGTTTGAGATACAAATACCATTTTTATGATAAACTGCTACCTTGTGTGTAAATCTTTCCAAATATTCAGTGTTACCCATAAGACCGCAGTGTTCCCAATAAAACTTTTTGTTTTCTTTTGATAGAAATGAAAAGTCAGGATACAAATCTTCATATTGCCCATATAGGTTTGGCAACCGCAATAATTCCTCATACCGAAAAGGAATATTAAGGTTATGTAGCTGCTCCGCAATAAGTAATTCTGATTTTGATCGCATTAACAAACCAAAAGAAGTTTTATGAATTAAGCCTTTTGTATAGGGGTTTGATGGAAAATTAGCTTCAGCCCAAGAAGATGGGGTAGAAGATTCTTCATTACCAAAAAAACGATCTGGAATTTCACCATAAGTTTTGGGCATCAAATTCCAAATGGCATTTAAGTCGTATTCATTATAATGTAAAATTGATTTCTCTTGAAATTTTATGTTCTCGTCCATCACAGCAATGGATTTTTCTAAAAATTTACGTTGCTTCAATTCATTCACAAATTCCAAATGACTTTTGTCAAGATACTTGTGATAATAATTGGTTTTACCATCTATAATTTGATGCTGAAGTAGATAATTATATTCTTTGTTTTTATTGTTAACACAAAGAAGCTTTCCTAAAGGAAGTTGAGATAATTGGTGACTGTACTTATTGCGCAAATACTTCTCCATTTGAATATCTGCTTGTGTTGTTTTAATATAATTAAAAATATTATGCACCCCCTATTGGCATATGTAATAAAAGTCGTTTTTTCTTGAGACTCAGTTCGATGTAAAATAATAACATTTATGTATAAACAATACTATGCGATGAAAGAAAAGTCAAGTACTTTAAAGGGGATATTTTATAATCTTAAGAAAAGTTGATTTTGTTACAACT
>JAVXAG010000049.1:1858-13347 GCA_036660615.1 Anaerovoracaceae bacterium | reverse complement strand
CCCAACTTTAATAGGTGGGTTAATATGAAAAATTAAATTGGCAAATGCAGCAAAAAGCTGAAATATGCACTTTCAGTCACTATATTACAATATTTTACAAAATGTGCTTGCTAAAGAACGTCAAGTATGGGAAATTATATCCAAGGACAGTTTCGTCTTGTTAACTTAATGAAAGGAGAAAGACATGGCAAGAGAATGGCAACAAACAAAAGTAAGAGCATATGTATTACCAGACACAGTTTATTATCAAACTTTATGGGCTGTTAGGGATTTGGAAAGAATGGAGGAAAGAATCGTAGAATTAAAGGAAGATATCGAAGTTGGATTAAAAGGGCATAACAGTTTTAATGAGACTAAAGTCAATTACAATTACAACTACAGTAAACCAACAGAAGATGTGGCACTAGCAAAAGCTTCTTTAGAAGAGCGAACAAAGGCAATAAAAGAAGCGCTGAGTATTGTACCGGATATATATAAACAGTATGTTATGAACAGTGTAATATATCAAATCAATCCAAAAAGAAAATATCCTGATAACATATGGAAAATATGGAAACAGAGATTTTTGTATACGGTGGCATTGAATTTGAATATGATTTAATGGGAAAAAATAAAAAATGGTAAATCTGGTAAATATACCTTGAAAGGGGAAGATTAGTGTGGTAAAATGTAATCGTAGAAAAATGCAAATTCTTACAGTGGCATTGGTAATTGCAGTGGGAGTCACAATATATTATAGTGATAGCATTGTACATAAGGAGAAGATAGATAATAAAAAAACGTATATCTCAGAAGAAACAGCAAAGGTGCTTGATGAAGCCGGAGACTATAAGTTCTATTGGAAAAGTGATATGCAATTTGTTCAGATTCTTAATAAAAATAAGGAATACGATCAATCTGTTAAAAAAAGAATGGAAGGCGACGATATGTGGTTGCTTGCAGATGATCCTTTGATAAAAGTGTCAAAGACCATTAAGAAAATCGCCAGAGGATTTGTAAAAGAAATTTCAATTAGAAACTACAAAAAAATGGATGGATACGAGGGGTATCAGTACTTTACTGATGAGCTTACAGAGTATTTGGAAAAGGCTAAAGATCCAGAGGCTACATTGAGAGGCAATGTGAATGGAAAGGTAATACAAACCATTAGAGGACCAATAAAAATAACCGTTTTATTTTGGTCAGAATATAGTGCTGATGCCTTTGCATATTACGAGGAGGAGTTTATTTCAGCAACGGATAAGTGGACAGATAGAAATAAAATAACTTTGGGAAAACCGAGGAACATATTTGCAATAATAAGAATAATAAAAAACCGAGATGAAAAATGGGAGATAGATAACTTTGAATTTCAGGTTTACGAACAAGAGTAATAAGAAGGACACTTTAATAGGTGTCTTTTTTTTATTGGAAAGGAGAAAAATGAAAAATAGAAAGAAGTGGATATTGTTTTTAATACTATTATTGATGTTGGGTATGGCAACTGTAGAAAGTTTTGGTGCAGGAACTGTTGATGGTTTTACATACGGCAAGGTGAAAGTTATCTATGCATCTGCTAATGGAGCAACGGCAAAAGTGCAGATTTCAGCAATTCCTAGCGTATGCGTAGTGGGTGACAGCGTTTCCATAAGTATTTATAAAAGTAGCGTGGTAAATAGTTTCATTGGGGAAAGCACACGAACTAATAGAACTGCCCAATATTCCTTTGACAGGGTTTCAGAGACAGAGCTACAAGTAGATGGTAATAAATATAAGGAGGGGGAGTTCTCGCATACATTTTATAGGGAGGGAACATATTATGTTTCTGGAAAATTAACTTTGAGATGGCAGTCGTCTGCTGCCAAACAGAAAGAAGGGTTTCCACAGTATTTCTATAGAACATTTTTCCCAGAGAATATAAAAGTTATTGTAAAAAAAGCTGTAGAAATAGAGCCAATTGAACCTATAATTCCACCAGATAAAACAGATCCACCCACAGAACCTACGGATAAAAGTAAAATTATAGGAAAGGTCTATCATACTGATGGATGGAATAAAAACAGGATAAATTACAATAAAAAAAATAATCCAAAGCGAGGGAGAAATGTATTTTGGTCAGGCGAAAAATTTATGTTAAGTGCAGTGGCCAGTGGTAAAAAACAGCCACAAAGAGTAAGCGTAACTATTAAAGGAACACCGTATCACACAGATTTGGAACAAGAAGGTGAGCAATGGGTTGGAGATTTATTCGATAAATCCATGTTAAACAAATGGGGACAGGAGGGAGGAGAAGAATTAGTATTTGTCTTTACGGCACAATTTAAAAAGAAAGAGGTTGATAATGTAGAAATTATAGTTGACGATTTAATAAAATATTGGGAGTTGCATAGAAAGGAATAATAAATGAATAAAGGTCGAAAAATTATTGGGATTACACTAATAATACTTAGTCTTGTTGCCATATTTGGGTGGGAAAAATGGGGACGCCAAATGTTAATGTATGAGGAAATAGTAGTGCTTAATCAAGATATAGAAAAGAATACAATTTTGACTAGTGAGTTATTAAAAATTGAATCAGTAGAGAGAAAAGTCAACGGAGCTTTGACGGAAAACGATGTATCTGGGATTTTGGGCAAAGAAACAGTCCAATCCCTTCATAAAGGAGTGCCTATATTTGAGGACTATTTTGAAAGCCCTGATATGGTAGTAAATCAGGCCGAGGGGGACTACATAATGTCTATCCCAGCTACTTGGTTAAAGTCATATCCACAAACCCTTAGACGGGGAGATAGAGCCTATTTTTACTATAAAGGCAAATTGATTACATCTGCAATTGTGGCATATGCAAAAGATGGATCCAACCAAGAAGTTACATCTGTGGATAAAAAAAGGTTATCAGGCTCATCGATTATCAGTCTGGTTGAAATAGTGGTCAATACTGAGCAAGCTAATTTACTAACACGAATTGCAGAGTCTGGAAATGAGTTTGTTATTCTATATAACTAAAGGTGGTGAAAGAAATGAAAAAAATAATTACTTTTTTTGGTGGAGATAGTCAAGTTGGAACTACGATGATAGCCCAATCAGTGGCGGAGATAATTGCAAAAGGAGGGAATAGAGTGGCGCTAATAATGGCAAGTTCTGAATATGGACTTGACTACATAGATCAAAATCAAGATTTGTCACTGGACGACCTAAAGACAAACATTACAAATAATCATTTGACGGTAGAAGATGTAAAAGGAATAATGTTTGAACATAACGATATATCCATTGTTCCAGGAATAAAAAACATAACCACATTAAAATATTATGGGGAAGATGATATTGAGATTATGATAAAACCTTTGGAAAAAAATTATGATTTTATTATCATAGATGCAGGAAATAACGTTCAATACGGGTTGTCCATGTCAGCACTGAAACACAGTGAAAAGAGATATTATGTAATTACACAGCAGGAAAAATCTGTTAGAAGATTTAAAAATTTACAACAGTCAATTCTGGGCCCTTTGAACTGGAATGGTCAAATAATCATAAACAAATACAATGGAAATATGGCATTTTACTCACCAAAGCAAATTGAAGAAATTTTCAAGACCAAGAAAGCTTTTACAATCAGCTATATTGAATATGGTTGGCAAGCAGAATCAGATAGAAGCACATTGCTAAAATATCCTAAGTTTGCGGAAGGAATAAAGCAAATTGTAAATGATATTTTGGGACAAGGCGCAGAAGATGTCCCTAAGAAAACATTGTTTAAGAGGTGAAAAATGGAAAGAGAATTTTTTTTAGATAAATTTCTTGATAATGAGACAAAAGCCTCAAGAGGAAATGTTGATAATCTTGAAGAAAGATTTAAGGATATATGCAAAATAGTTGAAGATGCATTTGATAAGGATTGGGATGAAACAGATGATGGTGCCAAGAATAGAAAACTTGAAAGAGAAAAGCGTGCCATTATGGGGTTTGAGATAGAAATGGACTTTTACAAAGAAAAAATCAAGGAAATGCTGCGAGAAAAAAGACTGTTAAACGAGTGGTTTCCACCTTGGTATACCAACATATGTGAGGCAATATTTGCTGAACTTTATGGGTTGTCAGGGTTGGCTCCATGGGCATATGATATGACGGAGGAATACAAAAAATCTTCATCAGCAAAATTAATTGGAGAAAATCTCTACTGTTTAATAGATGGAAAGTCGGTTTTGCAGCCACAGAAAATATATAGACGAAGACGGGAACAACTAAAAAGGACTATGCTTCTTGCCACGCCGTATGAAAGACTGGAGTATGGATTTCACGAGGTCTATTTACATAATGGCATTAGAATTACAATTTTTTCAGGAGACAGAACAAAAAAAGATCAGGACGTTATGGTTCTGAGAAAGTATGTTTTAAAGGATTTAACCTTTGAAGAAATGGTGCTAAAAAAAACGATTCCGTTTGAGGCAATAGATCTTTTTCGCACAATGATTGATATCGGATTCAACGTTATATTTGCGGGACAGGTTAGGTCGGGAAAAACTACTTTTTTGCAGACTTGGCAAAGATATGAAGACAAAACTTTAGAAGGGTTGGCAATTGCAACGGATCCAGAAACACCATGGCATATTTTGATGCCGGACGTACCGATTATGCAGCTAGTTGCCGACGGAGATGATCTTGAGAAAATAGTCAAATCTTTGCTTAGGGGAGATAATGACTATGTGCTTTTGGAGGAAATGAGAGATGCGGTTGCTTACAATTTGGCACTTGATATTACCTCAACAGGAACACAAAGGAGCAAAGCTACTATCCACGACAACGACGCCATCAACATTCCATATAAAATGGGAGTGAAAATTAGGTCAAAATACGGAGGTGATTTGAATGGAATTATTGGGCAAGTTTATCGCAATTTCAATTATGTTTTTGAGTTCTGTCAGTTGCCAGAAAACAAGGATAGAAAGGTGCTTAAAGGTATTGTGGAGTACAGATACGATGCAGAGTCTGATCAAGTTTCCGCTCATAGAATATGCAAATATGATTTTATTAAGAACCAATGGTTTTGGAAGTATGACATAGGTACGGATAAGGAGGCGTTAGCAATTGACAACGGAGAAAAGCTTGAAAAAATGAAATGTTTATTGAGAAGATTGGAAGGTAAAAATCCATTGACGGGAAATCAGATTACAATTCCGGCATATTACCACTCAGTCAACAGGGAGGTGAGTTTGGTTTGATTGTAAACAAAATTATTTATTTCTGTTTTATAGTGGGGATACTCTTTGTGGAATCGCCTATGATAACCGAGTTGTTTTTGGGATTTAAAAAGAATGTAAGGCTAAAAAGACATTTTGATGGTGGCAGTGACTCTGAGAACTGGGGCTACGAAGATAAGTTGACAAAACACGTTTTTTTATTGCTGCGGACAACCACAGAGGCGGAAACAATAAAAGCGGTGAACTTGTTTTATATAATTTCAGGCTTGATTATGGCGGGAACATTTTTAATACTAGCCATGTTGTTGCCTATGTTGACGGCTTTGATTGGAGGAGTAATGACGGGATTTATGCCCTATATTATTTTGCAGGCGAAATTACAGATTATTCGTGTTAACAATTCAAAAGAGGCCGAGGTTCTGGTAAGTGAACTTTTAAATAACTATAAAATTTGTTATTACAATATGAAGGAGGCAATCGAAGTAACTGCAAACAATATAACTGGCGCACCCCATTCAAAAAAATTGCTTTTTAATTTGGCAAAGGGTTTAAATAAAGTCGCAGACAAGGAGGGAGTTTTGGATCTTCTCAATGTATTTAGGTACTCTATTGACACTTCGTGGGGTAATGTTTTGGCGACGAATATTTTCTTTGCCCAAGTGCTTGGGATAAAGATAACGGCATCTTTAAAGGATCTGGTGGAAAGCATTTCACAGAGTAAAAATGTGGCGGAGTACTCAAGGCGTGAGAATAATGAGGCAAACTTGATGTTAAAGTATTTGGCCCCAATATGCTATATCTTGACTGCTGCAGGAGCCTGCAAATATTTTGGTTTTACGCTGAAAAAGTTTGTTTTGTATCAGTTTGGAACTTCTACGGGAGTGACTTGGTTTGTAATAATATGTGGTTTTTATATAGCTGGTATTGTTATAAATATTTTTTTATCTAAAGGAAAAATGGATATATAGGCATGGTCTATGGAGGTGGACGTTGGAAAGAATTATAGTTTCTATTTTGGAAATTTGCTTGGTAGCAGGAATTTACCTGCTATTTTTTAGTGGTAAAAATGGCAACAGAATAAGAGGATCATTTCTGGGAGTTTCCAGAGGTATCACTGAGATAGCCCTTGGGAGAGTGGGCTGTTCTATAAAGGGAGGTAAAAATCAAAAGGGCTTTTTTAGGAAACAAATTATTGCTATAAGGAAAAGTAAGTACGAAAAGGAGGTATGGAGTAGTTGTTTAACGTTGAAAAATTTGGCTCTAGTACAAAAAGAAATCCCTATGTCATCGGATTTTATACTAGAACAATTAATGGAGAATTCGATAGTTATTAAACCAGTGTATGCAAAGATATTGACTTCGTATAGAGGTGGAGCAACAGCTGAGGCTTTTGAAATTTTTTATGATGAAATTCCCACCAGGTCGGCCAAATTGTTTGGAGCGATTTTGCTAAAGTTGGATCAAATAAATCCAGCAGAGTTAGTGGAGCAGATGGTTGCCTTTCAAGAGGCTATGGCATCGGAAAGGGTAACTCAGGGAATGAAGAAGGCTGAAAAAAACAGTATAATTATAACGATGTTTGCCACAGCAACTATTTTTGCGTTGCTGTTGAATTTTGCTATTGTAGTGGTATTTATGGACACGATGTCCATGTTAGGACAAGTATTTTAAGAAGGTGAAGAAGAATGAAAAATTTGATTATTATTATAGGTACGATTTTATTAGGAGCTATGATTGTTAACACTTTGGTTTTGGGAGCAGGTGAAAACTCACTCAAAAGTGCGGCAACAAAGATTGTCAGTCAAGGGGTAAATAGTATAAATTCAATTCAAATAGATGGGAGCAAGTAGCACAAGGGCAATGTGAAAAAACTGGGCATTGACCAGAAAATATGGAGGTAAAAATGAAAGAGCTTGTGATTATTATAGGTACAATCATACTTGGATGCATTATTTTTTCTATGATTGCTTCAGACGATAACAGCCTAAAAAGCGCAGCAAAAGGAGTTATGCAGGAAAGCATAAGCACATATATGGAAAACTAGGAAAGCAAATATGTATGTAAGGGTGTGAAGTGGATTTCACACCCTTTGTAGTACGTATAATTTGTATGAGAATAATGTGAATGAAATATGGAGGAAAGAAGTGAAAAATCTTATTACAACTATTGCCTGTATAATGATATTGTTGGTATTTGTGTTGCAGTTTGCATATAGTCAAGTTACGCACAATCGTGTAACATCAATTGACAAGGCGGTTAACAGTTTTAAAGAAATAGCCAAACAAGATGGAGGCATAACAAGAGAAAATGAAAAATATTTAAGAGAGAGTTTATTAAGATTAGTAAACTGTGATGAGAGCAAAATTTTGATTAATGGTACAGGTGCAAAAACTCTTCGAGGAGGCAAAATACATTATGTGATATCTGTTCCAATAGAAAATTTAATAGCTGTCAACAAATTTTGGGGTATGACAGAGGAAGAAACTACAGCCACATATGTTATTGACAATTATACTACCAGCGAATACATAGATCGGATATAAGGGGAAAAATGAAAAATTTTATTATAACTATTGGTGCTATTATTTTAATGTCAACTATAATGTATTTTCAAGTTGATTGTAATGAAATGATGCGTTATAGGGAGCAACTTAAATTTGTAGCTGATGAGGCGGCGGCTACGGCATCGGTTTTTGTATCGGCCAATGACTTTGGCGAGGGCTACAAAATATATGAAGATATGGCTGCTAAAGCGGCTGCTGACAAAATGATAAGACTTAATTTAAAAACTAAGTCCCCAGTTACATATGAAATATATTTCGAGGACGACAGTCAAGTCAAAAGAGGCTATAACCAAGGTGGCGACAAGATATTTTTAAAACAATTTACTGCGACAAAACCTAGGGTATCGATATTGCTTAATGGGGGAAAACCCAAGTTTAGATTACCTTTTCTAAAGAGCAATAAAGACATAATTGTAAAATCATATTATGAATATGTAGCTTTTTAGTTTGCAAAGCTAGTTCTGGCAAAAGAAATTCTTAGCCAGTTATTGAGTTGTTATCCAAACTAATTGGGAAAGGATGAAAACGACCAAAAATGGAAAACGAAACCCAAAAAACCCGCTAATTTTTCCAGCAAAATAATAAAATCTGGATTTGCTCACAGAACCGCCTAAAAAGTCACGCCAGTGAGCAGATTTCATTTGGGGGTTTGCAAATAAATGACTATTATGTTTGAATATGACATAAGATGCCAATATATGGACGCCAACTGTTGCATATGCAACAGAACCAACTTACATGGCGGAGCATTTGCCTGTGATTTTGCTAATTAATCCCTTAAAACCCATTTATATCTGGAAACCTGCTCACTAGCCTTCAATTTTTTGTGATTTCATGAGCAAATTCAGCATTTCCATTTTATTGGCCATTAATTACAGCGATAAGTGATAATGATTCTCATTATCAGTTTTGGCAGAGGACATTTTGGCATTATTATCGGTTAGTCGCATAATTAGGAAATTGTAGTATTTTGGTTTGGTAGATGTTATAATAACCTCATCGGGAACGGCGTTGCCGTTCCAACTAGCAGCCAGTGGCTGCTAGCAGTTGCACTGCCGATGAGAACATTCTAACGGGAACGGCATTCATTGCATTGACGGACTTGAATTTGCAATGAAGATGCTACGCATCTCAATGCCTACAGCATTGCGCCGATTTAGTTATAATAACCTCATCGGGAACGGCATTCATTGCATTGACGGACTTGAAACGGGAAGGATAATTTTGTTATATGAGAGGCATCAAATTATGAATATAATTGAAACTAAAAACTTGACCAAATACTATGGAAAACCAAGGGGGATTCTTGACATTAACTTGGCGGTTGAAGAAGGGGAAATTTTCGGATTTATTGGTCCAAATGGGGCAGGAAAAAGTACGACAATAAGGACACTACTTGGATTGATTTCACCGACTTCAGGCAAAGGAAAAATCCTCGGACTTGATTGTCAAAAAGATAAAAAAGAAATTTTGAGTTTGGTGGGATATATGCCGTCAGAGGCGATGTTTTATGATGATATGAGAGTTGATGAAATAATTAAATTCTCTGCCAAACTTCACAATAAAGATTGTAAAATTGAAGCGGCGACACTTTGCGAAAGATTGGAACTTGATGCCAAGAAAAAGATTAGAGAACTTTCTTTGGGCAATCGAAAAAAAGTAGCTATAGTTTGTGCATTACAGCATGATCCAAAAGTGTATATATTGGACGAACCAACAAGCGGATTGGATCCTTTGATGCAGAAATTATTCTTTGATTTATTACATGAAAAAAATAATAGCGGAGCCACGATATTTTTATCGTCACATGTTTTGTCAGAGATTCAAAGACATTGCAATAGAGCTGCAATCATTAGAAATGGTGAAATTATCACTTGTGATACTGTGGCAAATTTATCTCAAACATCAGCTAGAAAAGTGCATTTGAATGGCATTACAGATTTGCAGGGACTTGTGGGAGTAAGAGAAGTAGTAAATATAGATGACGGAGTGAGTTTTTTGTACAACGGGGATATTAAACTTTTGATTAGCTGGTTAAATGATTTGCCAGTAAAAGACGTGACAATTACAGAGCCTGATCTTGACGAAATATTTATGCATTTTTACCAAAAGGAGGGCAAATAAATGACTATTTTGACACACGAATTAAAAAGAGGCTACAAGGGTTTAATGATTTGGAGTGGAGCAGTTGGCTTTATGGTGGTTATTTGTCTATTAATGTATCCCGAAATGAAGGGGCAAATGGTTGATTTCAACGAAATGATGGCTGGTCTTGGGAAATTTACGGCAGCTTTTGGAATGGATCAACTTAACTTCGGTACAGCGATGGGTTTTTATGGAGTCGAATGTGGAAACATACTTGGCATTGGAGGAGCATTCTATGCAGCAATTTTGGGAATAGGCATTTTGGCAAAAGAAGAGTCAAACCACACTGCGGAGTTTTTGCTAACGCATCCAATAAATAGAAATCGAGTTTTACTAGAAAAACTTGTAGCAATAAAACTAGAACTATTTGCATTCAATCTATTTGCAATTATATGTGCAATTGTATCATTTTTTATAATCAAGGAAGATGTAGTTTGGAAGGAATTTTGGCTATTTCATTTTGCACAGTTTGTAATGCAAGCGGAAATTATGGCGATATGTTTTGGGATTTCGGCATTTATTCGAAACAATGCAATCGGTATGGGATTGGGATTTGCAGGACTACTTTACTTTATGAACATTTTTATTAATATAGACGATAATGTGAAATTTCTTGGATACATTACGCCGTTCCAATACGCGGATGCAGCAAATATTATTGGAGAAAACAATGTTGAATGGGGTTTTATGATAGTAGGAATTGCAATAGCTTTTGCATTTATACTTTTGGGCTTTGCCAAGTACAACAAAAAAGATATAGCAGCATAATTTGATAATAGACAGTAAAGGAGAAAAAAATGAGTTTAGTTATTAGGAAAGCAAAAGAAGAAGATTTAGACTTTGCAGAAGAAATTTACAATGAAATATTGGACAATGAGGCAAAGAATGTCAGTTATACAAATTGGATAAAAGGCAAATATCCTACTAGAGAAACGGCAAAAAAAGCGTGGAAAGCGGGTACGTTTTATGTTGGATTGCAAGACAATAAAATTGTTGGGTGTGTCAATCTAAATCATATACAACCTGAAGAATATAAAAAAATCAATTGGACTTACGAGGCTGAGGACGAGGAAGTGATGGTTATCCATACACTTTGTATTCCGCCAAGCCAATCGGGTAATGGCTACGGCAAAGAGTTTGTTGCCTTTTCTGAAGATTTGGCGCGACAGCAAGGATGCAAAGTTATGAGAATTGACACTTATGAGGGTAATTTACCAGCAATCAAATTTTATCCAAGACTTGGTTACAATTATGTAGGATATACTGAGTTTCTGTTTGAAGGTATAATCAAAGAAAATCTAAAGTGTTTTGATAAGAAAGTTATCTAAAACACTGTTAAAGTTTGGAGGCAAACATGTGATATGATTCCCCTTAGGTAGACAAGGTAAATAACCCCAGGCTACTTAAGGGGGATTTTTTATGTCAAAATACAGGAAATATTCTGTTGACGAAAAATTAGTTGTTATTACAAAAATTGGGTTGGAAATCTTATAATAGTTACCATCTGTTGCAAATATCGACCATATGTTGCAAAGACCTTGCGCTATATTGTTTTTTCGTGTATGGTGGAAGTAGAAATAAAACTCTGTAGGTAGAT
>JAVXAG010000049.1:0-1758 GCA_036660615.1 Anaerovoracaceae bacterium | reverse complement strand
GATAGAATAGGTTTTGCAATGGCATTGTTTTCTATTGTATTTTCGGAGGTTCGCATATTTTCGGTGCTATTTGGAGTATCAATCATTATAGGTTCAATACTAAATTTGATAACGTTGAAAAGAGGAGATTCCTATTACATTTTCAATATCTGTGGACGTATTTTGCTGTTTGTAGCAGGTGTATATATAATAATGGATACGGGATACTTTTCATCCTTATTCTAATAAAAATGGGAGCAGAATTTTATCTACTCCCACAGTTGACTAACAAACTTTGATTATTAGTGGTTGCATTTGTGACCTTCGCCATGATTTCCACCACAGTTATGTCCTTCGCCATGGCCATGTCCATGTCCTTCACCGTGTCCATCGCCACATGTGTGACCTTCGCCATGATGGTCGCAAGTTATATCAGCATTGTATTCAAGTGTATCAGCAAGTAGTGATTTTACTGCATCGTCAGCGTTGCCGTTTACTCCGCCAAATAATTTGATACCAGCTTCAGCAAGTGCAGTCTTTGCACCACCACCGATACCACCACAAATTAGTACTTCTACTCCAAGGTTTTTCAAGAATCCAGCAAGAGCACCATGACCGCTACCCATAGTTGGGGCAACGTTTGAAGCTTTAATTTGTCCATTTTCTACATCGTATATCTTGAATTCTTCACAATGACCAAAATGTTGGAATACTTCCCCGTTGTTATATGTTACTGCAATTTTCATAATTTCATTCTCCTTTTCAATCTTAGCAATTTGTTTATTTTGTTTGCAAATAATGAAGTCGCCACCCTCAATGAGCAGAATCTTTTCATTAACCAAGGCATCGGCAAGAGTGTGCCTTGCATTAGCGTAGATATTTGTCACTGTTGGGCGAGAGATATTCATTTTTATTGCACATTCGTCATGAGTCAAACCTTCCAAATCGATAAGTCTAATAACTTCAAACTCATCTAAAGTCAAATAAACTTTTATTGGACAATCTTGTTTGTCATAACCAATAGGCATAAGTCCCTCGGTTTGAGGCAAAGAACAAACGCTTCTACATTTTCTTGGTCTAGCCATAATTACCTCCATTAGTTTTAAACATATGTTAATAATAGAATAACACCGTTATGAACATATGTCAATAACATTTTATTAAAAAATATCTTTGTATGTCATAAATGATTAAGTCCTAATGGCAAATTGTACGCTGCCAAAACTGATAATGAGAATCATTATCACTTATCGCTGTAATTAAAGTGCGATAAAACAGAAATGCTGAATTTGCTCATGAAATCAAGAAAAATAGTGCCCCAGTGAGCAGGTTTCCAGATATTAATGGGTTTCAAGGGATTAATTGTCAAAACCACAAGCAAATTATTACTCAGGTAAGTTGGTTCTGTTGCATATGCAACAGTTGGTGCCCATATATTGGTGTATTTTGCCATATTTCAACATAATAGTTATATATTTGCAAACCCTCAGATGAGATCTGCTCACTGGCGAGCATTTTTGAGCGATTCTGTGAGCAAATCAGGAAATAAATTTTTTGCTGGAAAAATTAGCGGGCTTTTGAATGTTTTATTGTCCTTTTTTAGATTATTTCTCAATCGTTTGTCTGAAATCAAGATTTAACTACAATTGGTGCCAAAGTATTTACATAGTTGTTTTTTTTGTGATAAGTCAACTAATGCTCCCTAGCACTTGGATATTTTTTATGTTATAATAACCTCATCGAAAGCCCAAGAGGGCTTTCCTGCAAGCGACCTTGATC
>JAVXAG010000048.1:0-13355 GCA_036660615.1 Anaerovoracaceae bacterium | reverse complement strand
TCACAATTCAATATTGGGATATTCCTCTTTGTTTTTCTATTAAATGCTTTAAATGTCATAAGGTTTTTTATTCTGGGTATCCATTTTTTTCAAGATAATTGTTTATATTGTCACGATATTCCATAACTGTTTCTGCATATCCTGTGGAATAGTTTCCTGAATGGACTGATCCCGAACCTTGGTTGTAGGCGGTTAGAGCTAACTTTTTATCTCCAAACTCGTCCATTTTAATACTTAGATATCTAGTTCCTACCTTAATACTAACTTTGGGATTATATAATTCATTTGCTTCATATCCTGCGTTCCTTGCGATTCCATCTCCTGTTTGCATCAAACCTTTAAAGTCCTCAGAGCTGGTCGCATCACTATAAAATGTGCTTTCCTTTTGAGCAAGTGCCATGATTAATTTTTCGTCCAAATCATATTTATCAGCTGATGAAATAAAATATTTTGCCATATTCTTTGATTTCTCTTTGCCAACATTACGATTTATGTGACGGATATAGGCTGCCAAACCATTGCGGTATTCTTCTTGCTCCTGTTTTTCCTTTTTTTCTAGTTGTTCTAGTTTTTGTTTTTGTTGTGCCTCTTTTGAGACAATTACTGTGTGGCTTTCTTCTTTCCCTGTAGCGCTCATTGCACTTAGGTCAGCCTCTTGACTATTTTCATCAAGTGCTGGTCTTGGAATAAAAAAATCTCCATGTGAGTTGTCTTTAGCATAAATAGAAATTGATGAGAAAGTTACCATGGTAATCGAGAGCCACACAATTAATAGCTTCTTTGCCATTTTTTATTTCTCCTCTTTTTCTGTTTTGTCCTGTAATTTTTTCCCTTAACAGCGACCTTATTATTATAAACATGGATCGACTTTTTAACACCCTGAGATGCAATACTTCACATTACTTTCACAGCTTTTCTTATTTTTTGTGTTTATATAACAACTTTTATTTCTTTTTATTGTTTAATACACACTAATTTATACATTTATAGATTTTTCCTTTTTAACAATAGCGCATTTGTTACTACGCAAACTGAACTCAAACTCATGGCCGCTGCCGCTATCATTGGATTTAATGTAATAGCAAAAGCCGGATACAAAACTCCAGCCGCAACTGGAATTCCCAAAATGTTATAGAAAAATGCCCAGAATAAGCTTCGTTTAATATTGGTGATTGTCGCTCTGCTTAATTTTATAGCTTTTCCCACATCTGCTAAATCATCGCCCATTAGAACAATGTCCGCCGCCTCAATTGCAATATCTGTTCCTGCTCCAATGGCCATTCCAACGTCCGCTCTCATTATTGCCGGTGCATCATTTATTCCATCGCCAACCATGGCAACTTTATATCCATTTTCTTGTAGATCACGAATTACCTTTTCTTTTTCATCTGGCAAAACTTCTGCCACAATTTCTTCAATGCCTACTTGTTTGCCAATAGCTTGCCCCGTATTCTTGTTATCTCCCGTCAAAAGAACTTCTTTTATTCCCATTTTTCTAATGCTTTCCAATGCATCTTTTGCCGTAACTTTTATTTTATCTGCCAAAGCAATAATTCCAAGAACTATGGTGTCATCACTGACGATAATTAAGGTTTTTCCCTGATTTTGAAGTGTATTTACATATTCCTTTAATGAATCTAAATTGGAAATATTTTGTATGGTTCCTTCTATATATGGTAAGTTTCCTGCAAAGTATCCTTTGCCTAAGATCTCTCCATAAATTCCTTTTCCAAAAGTGTATTGGAAGTTTGTAACCTCCACCATGGAAATTCCCTTTTCTTCTGCGTTTTTGCAGACTGCTTTCCCTAGTGGATGTTCGGACTGATTCTCAAGAGAAGCACATATTTTTAGTAGGTCACCTTTGTCTGCCTGATTGAAGGTGACTATGTCGGTCACTGAAGGTTTGCCTTGAGTTATGGTCCCTGTCTTGTCAAACACAATAGCATCAATGTTATGGAGTGTTTCAAGGGCCTCAGCTGATTTGATTAGAATACCTTCTCCTGCGCCTTTGCCTGTTGCCACCATAATCGCTACTGGCGTTGCAAGTCCCAATGCACATGGACAAGAAATAACGAGTACGGATATGCCAATATTTATTGCAAAGTTAATGTCCGATTCGATTATGGACCATATTACTGCTGCAACTACGGCTATGCAAATAACCACTGGAACAAAAATGCTGCTTACTTTGTCTGCAAGCTGTGAAATCGGTGCTTTGGAGGAGGCCGCCTCTTCAACCAGTTCTATTATCTTTGCCAATGTAGTATCTTTCCCGACTTTTGTTGCTTCGTAAGTAATATATCCTTTTTGATTGACCGTTCCCGCGATTATTTCTTCTCCCTGAGATTTGTCAACCGGCATACTTTCTCCAGTTATTGCTGATTGATCTACGGAAGTTTCTCCAGTCAAAATAATCCCGTCTACGCCTATGGTTTCACCAGGTCTAATGACTACGGTTTCTCCAATTCTTACGCTTTCTATTGGAATTTCAAGTTCTTCACCATCTCTCAAAACATGTATGGTATCCGGTGTCAATTCAATCAGTTTATTAATAGCCTCTCCAGTCTTTTTCTTTGCTCTAGCCTCAAGATATTTTCCTAAGGTTACCAAGGTTAAAATCATTGCTGCTGACTCAAAATAAAAGAGAACCAATGATGCCAACGATCCAATGGCAATCAAAGAATCCATATTGGGACTTTTTTTAGCTAGCATAAACAACCCTACTGTATAGTATTTGTAATTAACTATGACTATGGGAAGCGCCAATATTCCTTGAACCAAGAGGAACCAAGGATCCATATGCCCTGTAACTTCCATTGGCATTGGCCAATTCATCATATGCCCCATAGATAAATAAAATAATGGCAACATAAATACCAGCGAAATCAGGAACCTCTTTTTTAGTCCATCTGCCTCGCTGCCGATTGTTACCTCTTGTCCAATTTTGTTACTGGGGTGGTCTTCGTCTTCGTCGCTTTCTCCGCTGGTTGCTCCATAGCCAAGTTCATCTACTTCGTTAATTATTTCTTGACTTGTAATCTGTCCGCCGTCGTATTCAACTTCCATAGTGTTGGTCAATAAATTGACTTGTGCCTTTGTAACACCCGTCATTTTGTTTATTCCTTTTTCTATCCTTGCTGAACATGCTGCGCAGCCCATACCAGTAATGTTAAATTTTTCTTTCATATCTTTTTATCCCCTTAAATTTGTAGTATAATGTAACTATACTTTAATTATTCCCATTATGGAGTAATTTTACCACAAATCGTTAAAAAAGGATAAATAAATGAAATTAAATAAATTAAAACCAGGCGAAAAGGGAATAATCACCATTGTAGGTGGTCAAGGTGCTTTGAGAAGGCGACTTCTTGATTTGGGGCTTACTCCCAAAACAGAAATAACTGTACGAAAAGTTGCGCCTTTTGGCGGACCAATAGAAATATTTTTGCGTGGCTTCGAACTTACCATTAGGAAAGAAGAAGCCGCCAAAGTTGAAGTGGAGGTGGTCAGCCAGTGAATTTAAACATTGCCTTAGCCGGCAACCCAAATTCAGGACTTACAACTTTATTTAATCAAATGACTGGTGGCATACAACACACCGGTGTTTTTTCTACGCCTGACAACAAAACAAAGGAAGGCCCTGTAAAGAATCATAAGGGTGTCAATGTTATTGAACTTCCGGGAATGTATTCTCTATCTGAATACACTGTTGACGATTTATCAAATCGCCATATTCTGTTACAAGGCAAACCTGATGTAATAATAAATATTGTAGATGCGACTAATTTTGAGCGTAATCTTTATTTGACTTTGCAACTTATGGAGCTGGGAATACCAATGGTCTTGGCGCTTAATATGATGGATGAAGTCCAAAATAACAAGATTTCTATCGATCTTATGCAACTTTCGTCTATATTGACCATTCCAATTTTGCCTATTTCCGCCAGCAAAAACAGAGGCATCCACGACCTTATTCACTATGCCATAGAAGCATCAAAAAATAGGGTAGTTCCTCAGAATATTGACTTTTGCAAAGGCCACGTACACACAGCAATTCATGCTATTGGACATATAATAGAAGAAAACGCCATTGCTGCTGACTTGCCTCTTAGGTTTTGTTGCACAAAGATTGTTGAGGGTGACAAACCTCTAATTGGTGAACTAAATATTCACAATAGGGATTTGATATTTATAAATGAAATTATCGAGGATATGGAGGAACATCTGGACACTGATCGGGAAGCCGCCATTGCTGATATGCGTTATGCTTTTATTGAGGACGTCTGTATGGACGCCGTTCAGTGGTCAACTGAAAGTACCAAGGAACATGCACGCTCTCTAAAAATCGACAAAATCCTTACGGACAAATTCTTGGGTATACCGATTTTTCTCGGAATAATGTTCTTTGTGTTTTTCTTGACTTTTGGAAGTATCGGCACTTGGCTCAGTGAAATTCTGTCCATTGGTGTAGACTGGACTGTCTTGCAAATCGGCAACGGTCTTATGGCAACTGGTGCAAGTGACGCCCTTTACTCTCTTGTAATTAACGGAATCTGCGCTGGTGTAGGAAGTGTAATTTCTTTCTTGCCAATCATCGCGGTATTGTTCTTCTTGCTTTCTATTTTGGAGGACAGTGGATATATGCCTCGCGTTGCCTTTGTCATGGATAAGCTTCTAGGCAAAATCGGATTATCCGGTCGGTCTATCGTTCCTATGTTAATAGGTTTCGGTTGTTCTGTCCCTGCGATTATGGCTACTCGCTCTCTCCCAAGCAAAAGGGATCAACGTTTGACCATTACTATTATTCCTTTTATGTCTTGCAGTGCAAAGCTTCCATTATATGCAATGATAACCGCTGCTTTCTTTGCAAAGAACAGTGCGGCAATTATGGTTGCTCTATATGTAACTGGAATCTTAGTGGCAATAATTGTCTCTTTGATTTTTAACAGAACGGTTTTTAAGGGCGAACCAGTTCCATTTATTATGGTCTTGCCACCTTACAGATTGCCTGCCTACAAAAGTGTTATGCTTCGCGTATGGGAAAATGTAAAGGGTTTTATCAAGAAGGCTTTTACAGTTATTTTTCTAGCCACTATTGTAATTTGGTTTTTACAAAGTTTCGACTTTGGTTTAAATATGGTAACTAATCCAGAAAATAGCATTTTGGCCGCTATCGGCAAATTTGTTGCTCCGATCTTTGCGCCTCTAGGCTTTGGGGATTGGCGTGCTGCTACGGCTCTAATTACTGGTCTTTCTGCTAAGGAAGCAGTTGTTAGCACTATGGCTGTTTTGACTGGTGCCACAGGAACTGGAAGTCTTTCAGTAATGCTTGGCACTATGTTTACACCTCTTTCCGCTTTCTGTTTCTTGGTTTTCTGCCTGCTTTACATGCCATGTATCGCAACGCTTACGACTATTAGAAGGGAAATGGGCGGTTGGAGATATGCATTTACTGTAGTTCTTTTCCAAACTGCTGTGGCTTGGATAGTATCGTTTATTATTTATAATATAGGAGGATTGTTTATATGAAATTTTTAATTATTGATGCTTTCACTGAAAAAACTTTTGGTGGAAACCCTGCAGGTGTAGTTATTTTACCTGAAGGAAATGATTTCCCTACTGATGAAATCATGGTCAAAACTGCTGCGGAGTTAAGATACTCTGAAACGGCTTTTATAAAGAAATTAAATGACAAGGAATTTAACATCAGATATTTCACTCCCGCTGCTGAAGTCGACCTATGTGGTCACGCAACTATTGCATCTTTTTCAGCTTTGCTAAGTTTGGGGATTATCTCTGACAACGGCACTTACATCAATCACACTTTGGCTGGTGACTTAAATATCAAGATTGAAAATGGTTTTGTTATGATGGACATGGCAACTCCTGAGGAAATCTCCACGATTTCTGATGTGGCTGCACTAGAAGAACTTTACAAGGTTATGGGCACTACATATTCTGAACAGTTTGCAACAACTGTATCCGGAGAAAAAGTCCAACTTCTCCCTCGTCTAATTTCTACTGGTCTGCCAGACATCATGATGCCAGTTTCTAGTGAAAAAGCTCTAAATGCTTTGGCACCAGATATGAAAGCTCTCTCTGCCCTATCAGAAAAATATAAGGTAGTCGGCGTTCACGCATTTACTCTAACTGGTGGATCGGCTGTGTCAAGTCAAGATGCGACTGCTCACTGCAGAAATTTCGCACCTCTTTATGATATTGACGAGGAAGCAGCAACTGGCACATCAAATGGTGCTTTAACTTACTACTTCTATTTAAACAAATTAATCAAACCAATTGACAAGTGCAAAATCATACAAGGTGAATCTATGGATAGACCATCAGCAATTTTAACTGAAATCGAAGCAAAGGACAATAAGTGTCTGATAAAAGTTGGTGGCTCAGCAGTTATCTTGGCTCAAGGCGAGATCAATATATAAATATGTTTTTATAAAAAGAAAAAATAAAGGATGATATATCGAAATTTTGAATTTAAAAAGAGACAAATCTAAATATAAGGAGTATTCCTCAAAAGACTTGTCTCTTTTTCTCTTTCCCTTTAAAATATTATTGTACTAATTTTTTTCTGGGAAAGGACTAATATAAATAATATCATAGAATCACTGAATATTAAAGACCAAGATATCATTTTTTACTACAATTGAAAACTTAAATCCCCCTTTTTAGTGCCTCGGCATCTTCCTTATTATGTGTGACTACTATCACTGTCTTGTCTTTTGTCTTTTCTCGCCAGATCCCCTCTATTATTTCCTTTTTGAGCTTATTGTCTAGTCCTCTAAAAGGTTCGTCGACTAATAATAGATTATACTCAGCGACTAGGGCTCTGCCCACTGCTACTCTGTGGCACATTCCACCACTAAGCTGGCTTGGAACCTTGTGGATAGCCTCTTCAATTTCTAACTTTTTTATTGCCTGTAATACCACATCATCAACTTTGGCTTTTGATGTGCCTTGCAATACTATCGCTATATTATCGTAAACATTTAACCAAGGTAACAATCTATCTTCTTGAAATATCATAGATACTCTATCATCTGAAATGCCCGTTATTTCACCCTCAAAATCAATCAGTCCGGCAATCCCATTGAGCAAAGTTGTTTTGCCACTTCCCGATGGTGCCATAATCACGTTGACTTCACCTCTCTTGAAAGTTTTATCAGGTACTGAAACGATTTTTTTAGTTATATTTCCATTATTTTCGATTTCGAACACCTTGGAAAAGTTTCGGCAAAGAATATCGCAACCACCGTCAGTCTGAATCTCGGCTGTGTCAACTCCATGTCCACGTCCACATGAAACCATTACTTTACTTTTCTCGTAACTTGTTGTCCCTGAAGAATTTATTGCAACTTTTGTAAGTTTTTCAAATGTCATACTAAGCAAAACTATTACAATAATATATGCAAATAGGTTCTCCGTTTCTAAATAGTATTTGGCATTAATCATATTGTAACCCAAGGAAAATTGAGGGATAGAAAGCACCTCTGCTGTAACAACAGCTTTCCATGAAAGACCTGCAATTAGGCTGATTGACGATTTGATTTGAGGCCCACTACTTGGAATATATATGAATCTCAACACCTTATATCTGGAAAAATTGAAAACTTGAGCCATTTCCAGAAGCTTTGAATCTGTAGAATCTAGGCCCGACAGAACGTTTGTGTATACCACTGGGAAACACATCAGGAATCCCACCAAAACAGGAACAACGTTTGAAGTGGCCAACAGAATTAGATATATGATTATTGCCATAACTGGCACCGATTTAAAAAATAGTACAGGAATAGATAAAAAATCTCTCACCAAAGTACACTTGTAGGAAATATAGGCAAATATACAACCAGCTGCAAATGAAATGATTGCAGACAAAACACATCTCAAAACCGTAGCGAATACATCTACATAAAATGTAGTCGTTCCGCCGAGAATGTAAAGTGCCTTGGCCGCAGCAATTGGGCTAGGAAGCAACAAGCTGTTGTTTACAACCATTGCAATTGCTTGCCATATTATTAGCCATAATACCCAAAGGGCAAGCCATTTTAGCTTGCCATATTTTCTGTTGTGATTTCTATTAATAGTAGAATTCTTCACCTGGTAATTTTCCTCCAACTGCCTGTGGGTTCATTTTGTACAGAATATCCAAGAAACTCTTTTGCAACTCTGTGCTTTCGCCCTTTTGGTACATTACAATATTACAATTAGGAATAGCTTTTTCTGCAATCTTTTCGTCGCCTACCAAACCATGCTTTGCAATTAAAGTTGCAGCTTCTGCCGGTTCTTTGTTGACGAATTTCACAGATTCACTATAATCCGCTAAGAATATTTCAAGATCTGCTTTCCTATCATTTACAAAAGAGTTTTGTGCAATCAAAACCCCCATAGGTAAATCTTGCCCCGTTGATGTTTTCCATTCCTTATTCATATCCAAAACTTGGTTGATTCCTTGTCCGCCCTTTGCCTTTGCCACAGTAACAAATGGTTCTGGAACCATTGCAATAGTCCCCTCTTTTGACAGTAACTTGCCTACAACTTCTGTGTGATTGGCTAGCCACTCAACCTTGACATCTTTGCCAAGCTTTAGGTCGTTTTCTTTCAAAATCTTTTCCAAAACATATTCAGGTGTGCCACCTTTGCCACTTGCCACAATTGTTTTTCCCTTTAGTTGGCTGATATCAGAAATTGTTTTGCCATTTTCAAGAACGTATAAAACTCCCAATGTCACTGCACTGACAGACACGATTTTACCTTTTGTTTTGTTGTAAAGAACAGCCGCCAAATTTGATGGTACTGTAGCTAAGTCAACTTCTCCTGAAACTATCTTTGCCACAATTTCGTCTGGACTTTGGTATGTTGTAACATTATAATTGTCCGGATTTTCCATTAACTTTGCCATTCCCATACCTGTTGGCCCATTAAGGGTTGCGATATTTATGGTTTCAGACAACTGTACTTCCCCACAACCAGCTAGTGCCATTGTGCAAACTAAAACTGTCACTAAAAGTAATATTATTCCCTTGTTGTTTTTTTTCATCTGATTTCTCCTCGTTCACTATTATAATCCATGTATTACGTTATTTAACCATTTCTTTGAAATGAATCTCTTTGTCAAAATAAATACCTTTACTAAATCTTCGCATTTTACCATAAGCACTACAAGGTAAATCGGCAGTTTCAGCCATAACGAACCTATAAATGCTAGTGGTACTGCAACCAGCCAGATACAGCCGGATTCTGCAAACATTGCAAACTTTGTATCGCCACCACCTCTAAGAATCCCTGTGATGTTAATACCGTTAAACAAATTTAATCCCATCATTAATCCATAGACCATAAGAATTTTGGTCGCATAGGATTTGCCTAGGGCGGTAAGTGCAAATAATCCTACAAGAGGTCTTGAAACTACTACCAAAACAAGACCTGCAACTATGCCGATTAATGTTCCGATTTTTAGCAACCTCTTTGCTAGAGCAAAAGTGTAGTCCAGTTTGCCTTCGCCAAGTTTCTGACCTACCAAAATCAAAGTCGCATCTCCAACACTAAAAGCCGCATATGTGAACAGACTGTTTATAGAACTTGCAGCCTGAAATGCCGCATATGCCGTTACGCCTATTCTCGCAAAAGCCGCAACATACATTGATTGGCCAAGTCCCCACAAGGCTTCATTAAAAGTGGTCGGCCATGCATTTTTTAATATCCTAAGTGCAAACTCTTTGTTCCAACCAAAGAATTCTTTGATTTGACCTGCAATAACATTTTTTCTTACAAAAACCACAAAGATTATCAAAAACACCTCGACTCCTCTGGCAATACTAGTGGCTAAGGCGGCTCCCATTACTCCCAGAGCTGGCGCTCCAAATTTGCCGAATATGAAAACGTAGTTCAAAAATGTATTGGTTCCAAATACTACAATACTAATATATAAGGGGAGTTTTGTCTGCTGTGTCGCTTTCAGTGCCGATTCAAATGGCACAGAAATGCTCAAAAATAAAAATGTAACTAGTGCTGTTTTAATATATTGGCTTGCCAATGGTACTATTTCTTCATTATCTGAAAAAAGTCCAATTATCTCTTTTGTAAAGACGCCACCGGCAACAAAAAAAATAATGCCTATTCCGGCGGCTACGGACACTGCAAATCCGATGGTTTTTCTGATATTTTTCATATCTCCTGTACCGTAGAACTGCGCCATAAAAGTCGCTGTCCCACTGGTAAATCCATAGAGAATCATCCAATGAATAAAATATATTTGAATTGCAATGCCAACGGCTGCCAATTCTACTTCACCCAAATATCCAACCATCAAATTATCAATTAATCCAAGGGTTGACGATATCACTCCTTGGATTGCAATTGGAACAGCAATAGTTGCTAATGTCTTATATAATTTTCTATTGTCGATTTGAATTATTTCTTGGTCTTTTCGTCTTTTTGACACTGTATTTTCTCTTCTCTTTCAATGTTTATCGCTTTTAGATGAGGCATCAAATGGTTTGCATCTGTTAAGAATACAAATAAATATATTGCCGCAATTCCCATTAATCCAACGGTTTCTACGTATAAACTTCTGCTGACTAAAACTGCTGCGATGCCCATTATTCCACTTATTCCGTATAGCATCAAAACAGATCTTCTTTGCCCATATCCCGAAGCCATTAAACGATGATGAAGATGTCCTTTGTCCGCCTCCATAATAGGTCTTCTGTTTACTAGTCTTCTAAGAATTGCATATGCTGTATCAAAAATTGGAATCCCTAGTACTATAACAGGGACTACAACAGCTATTATAGTTGCCCCTTTGATCGGCCCCAAAATTGATAGGGTTGAAAGGGTAAATCCTAAGAACAGCGATCCGCCATCTCCCATAAAAATCTTTGCTGGGTAAAAGTTAAATGGCAAGAATCCTAATGACCCTCCTGCAATCGCTAACATTGCACAAGAAACCAGATACATACCATGTATATACGCAACGTATGCGATGCATAATGATGCAATTGCTGCTACTCCAGTAGCCAGACCATCTAGTCCGTCCACCAAATTAATTGTATTTGTTATTCCAACTATCCAAAGGATTGTAACTATGAAACATGCTGTTGTTCCAAAGTGGCTCAATCCACTTCCCAAATAGTTAGTTATAAATTCTATTCTAATATTAAATCCATACATAATGCATGCAATTACTACTTCACCCAAAAACTTGAATTTGGGCGAAAGATTTTTTAAGTCGTCTACAATGCCAAGAAGATAGATTAATGTTCCGCCTATAATTACTCCTACTACTCTTGGATCATATGACATATATGCGATCATTGATGCTGTGATTCCAATGAATATTGCAATTCCACCAAATCTAGGCATAGCCTTTGTGTGCATTCTTCTTCCATCTTTTGGTACATCCATTGCTCCAATTTTCGGGGCTATTTTTATGGCTATCGGCGTACATATCAAAGCTAATACAAAAGCTGTTAAAAATGACGCCCACAATTTCATCATCATTATTTTCTCCTATTGTCGTCAAGCATTACTATTTTAAGTCCTGCTTCATCTAATATTTCAACTGAAAGGTCGTCAGGATATCCTTCTCTGACAACTATCCTTTTTATTCCTGCGTTTATTATCATCTTTGCGCAAATAACACAAGGTTGATGTGTTATGTAAATGGTAGCATCTTCTATGCTCACTCCCAAAGTAGCCGCTTGTATTATTGCGTTTTGCTCTGCGTGAAGTGCTCTGCACAGCTCATGTCTTTGCCCTGATGGAACTTTTAATTGTTCTCTAAGGCAACCGCCTTTTTCTTCGCAATGTGCCACGCCTCTTGGCGCACCATTGTATCCAGTTGCAATTAAATGCTTGTCTTTTACAATAACTGCTCCTACATTTCTACGCAAACAAGTTGACCTCTTTGAAGTCAATTCTGCCATTTCCATGAAGTACTCGTCCCAACTTGGTCTATCCATTTTCTTTACCATCTCTTTCCTCTTTTGACTCAAAAAAGATATCCACCAAATACAGTCCTTGTGCCGGCGCTGTATGTCCCGCTCTTTGTCTGTCTTTGCTCGCTATGATACTGGCCGTATCCATAGGGTCTCTTTTTCCGAGTCCAACTTCGATCAATGTACCTGTAATTATTCTAACCATATTATATAAGAAACCATTTCCCTCAATCTCAATGATTACATCGTCGTCGTTTCTATATACATCTACGTAGTAAATTGTTCTCTCTGTAATTTCTCTTGGCGTTCCACCTGGCGATTGAAAACAACTAAAATCGTGTGTACCTTCAATATATCTAGCCGCATCTTTCATTGCAACTACGTCAAGTGGTGGTTTTATCAGATAGCAATAATTTCGTCTAAAGGTGTCTCTCTCTCCAGAATTGTCTATTATATATTTATATTTTTTACCTTTGCTATCAAATCTAGCATGAAATCTTGGTGGCATTTCTTCTACTTTTGTTATTTTTATATCGGAATATTTGCCATGGGTTTCAAGCCCTCCGGACAACAAATTATTTAATACTTCTTTTATTCTATCTGTTGGAATTCCAAACTCACCGCTAAAGGTTGCCTTCTGTGCCAAAGCGTGTACTCCTGCATCTGTCCTACTGGTACCGTTTAGGGTTATGGGTTGTTTGCATATTATTGAGAGTTTCTTTTCTATTTCGCCTTGTACTGTCCTCGCCTTTTTTTGCCTTTGCCATCCCGAAAAATTTGTGCCATCATATTCGATAGTCAAAAGTAAATTTCTTTCCATAAAACTTTTCCTTATTTCTTTGGTAACATAATTTGTTTGTAATCTTTGGATTCTCTGTAAAGTGTAAATTTCTTTCCAATAGCTTGTACAAATTCTGCTCCCAATTGTTCTGCCACTTGGTTAGCTACTTCTTTTGGTGAAAGTGCACAGCCATCTTGAAGTTTAACTTTTACAAGTTCTCTATGTTCTAAACATGTGTCAATTTCGTTTATTATATTAGTAGTCAAATCTTGTTTTCCTAAAAACACTGTTGGATCCAAATCATGTGCTAGTGCCTTCAGAAAACTTCGTTGTTTGCTTGTTATCATATTTTTTCCTCTTTCTAATCTTTTATTATTTTAATGTGAATTGCCTAAATCCGCCCTGCGGGCTGCGGGTTGCGGTGGCAAATAGTCAACTTTGGGATTTGCCTAAATCCGCCCTGCGGGCTGCGGGTGTTTACTTCTATTATTAGTGATGTGGTTATTATACCATAATTTATATGAAATTATGGTGTATTTCGTCCACATTTCAATATGTGTTCAAATCATTTCACCAGTCAACGCTAGTTTTGAAACTGATAATGATAATCATTATCACTTATC
>JAVXAG010000047.1:0-13519 GCA_036660615.1 Anaerovoracaceae bacterium | reverse complement strand
AAATAATGGCAAGTTTATGGGGTGGAAGATTCGAAAAAGGCATGGACGATATAGTAAAAGAGTTTAATGCATCAATCGGATTTGATAAGAGAATGTATAACAATGATATAGACGGAAGTATTGCCCATGTTACAATGTTGGCTGAGCAGGGAATTGTTACACATGATGAAAAAGATAAAATAGTAAAAGGACTTGAAAAAATTAGAAAACAAATCTATAATGGAGAAATCATATTCACTGTAGATGATGAAGATATACATATGGGTATTGAGAGCAGATTAATTGCAGAACTTGGAGAAACAGGTAAAAAACTTCACACAGCAAGAAGTAGAAATGACCAATGCCAAGTAGATGGAAGACTGTATCTTAGAGGCGAGATAGATGAAATTTTGCATAGACTTCTATACTTAGAAAGCGTAATTTTGGAAAAAGCAGAAAAATATGCTGATGAAATTACTATTGGATTTACTCATATGCAACATGCACAACCGATTACAATTGGTTTTGTATTTATGGCATACTTCCAAATGTTTAGAAGAGATATAGACAGACTGATTGACACAAAAGAAAGACTGAACCTTTGTCCACTAGGCGCTTGCGCATTGGCAGGTACAACACTTCCAACAAATAGACATAGGACATCAGAAATTTTGGGATTCACTGCACCTACAGAAAACGCAATGGATAGCGTCAGCGATCGTGATTATAGCCTTGAATTTTTAAGCGATGCCTCCATTTCAATGATGCATCTTTCAAGATGGGCAGAAGAATTTGTTTGGTGGAATTCACAAGAATTCTCATACATTTCAATAGACGATAGCTTTTGCACAGGAAGTAGCATTATGCCACAGAAGAAAAACCCAGATATGGCAGAATTACTTCGTGGTAAAGTGGGCAGAGTGTACGGCGATTTGATGCAGTTACTTACAGTGATGAAGGGAACACCACTTGCGTATAATAAAGATTTCCAAGAAGACAAAGAAAGCTTGTTTGATGCAGTGGACACATGGAAGGCAAGTATTCAAATATTTGCAAAGATGCTAGAAAAGACAGAATTCAGAATGGATCAAATCCAAAAACAACTAGGCAAAGGTTTCTTGAATGCAACAGATATTGCAGAGCATTTTGCAAAGCAGGGAATTCCATTTAGAGAAGCACACGAAATCGTAGGCAAAATGGTTAAGAATTGCGAAGTAAAGGGTTGCGACTTTGAGGATTTGACAGAAGAAGAACTTCAAAATATTGACAAGAGAGTTACAAAAGAGTCACTTGGCGACATTAGCATAGAAGCTTGTGTAAATGCTAGAGTATCTTTTGGCGGGACAGCACCTTCGGAGGTGAGAAGGCAAATAGGAGTTGGTCAGCAATGGCTTGACTCACTAGAATTTGGAAAGGAAAAATAAAATGGACAAAAAGGAATTAGCGTTACAGAAACACAGAGAATGGAAAGGTAAACTTTCAATAGAACTAAAATCTCCTATTACCAACAAAGAAGAATTAGCAATCGCATATACACCTGGAGTTGCAGAGCCTTGCCTAGAAATAGAAAAAGATGAAAGCTTGGCGTACACGTATACAGGAAAAGGCAATTTGGTTGCAGTCATCACTGACGGCACAGCGGTTCTTGGACTTGGAGATATTGGACCATCAGCGGGCATGCCTGTTATGGAAGGAAAATGTGCTCTATTCAAAGCCTTTGCAGGTATAGACGCAGTTCCAATTTGTATAAATTCCAAAGATCCAAAGGAAATAATAGATACAGTTTACAATATTTCAAAGAGTTTTGGGGGCATAAATTTAGAAGACATAAGTGCTCCAAGATGTTTTGAAATCGAGAGAACTTTAATCGAAAAATGTGACATTCCAGTATTTCACGATGACCAACATGGAACAGCCATAATTACTTGTGCAGGGCTTTTAAATGCAGTCAAGTTACTTGGCAAGGAAATGGGACAACTTAAAATTGTAATCAGTGGAGCAGGTTCAGCTGGAATTTCTATAGCAAAAATGATCTTGAGGTTAGGTTTTGGCGAGGTGATTTTATGTGGAAGCAAAGGAACAATATATGACGGTGCTCCATACAACAATCCTGAACAACAAAAAATGGCACAGATTACCAATAAAGAAAAATTAGTGGGTAGTTTATCAGATGTAATGAAGGGTGCGGACATTTTGATTGGTGTTTCAAAGCCTGGAGTTGTCACTGAAAATATGATAAAGTCTATGGGAAAAGATCCGATTGTGTTCGTAATGTCAAATCCAGTTCCGGAAATTATGCCAGATCTTGCTAAAAAAGCAGGAGCGGCAGTAGTCGGTACAGGTAGGTCGGATTTCCCAAATCAAGTAAATAACGTTCTTGCATTCCCTGGAATCTTTAGAGGCGCATTAGATTCAAGGGCAGGACGAATTACAGAGGAAATGAAGGAAGCGGCGGCAAGGGCAATTGCTGGTGTAATTTCTGAAGAGGAGCTTACAGCAGATTATGTTCTTCCAGATCCGTTTAATCCATTGGTTGTTGAAAGAGTAGCAGCCGCAGTTATGGAGGAGGCAAAGAAAAGTGGAAAAATTTAGAGTTGAGCATGATACTATGGGCGAAGTCAAAGTTCCTTCGGATAAATACTGGGGAGCACAGACGGAAAGAAGTTTTGAGAACTTCAAAATAGGTAGACAAAAAATGCCACTTGAAATAGTTCACAGCTTTGGGGTTCTAAAGAAAGCGGCAGCATTGGCTAATGCCAATTTGGGTATGATTGACGAAAAGCGTGCAAAATTAATTGCTCAGGTTTGCGACGAAATAATCGCAGGCAAACTGGATGACCATTTTCCTCTTGTTGTATACCAAACAGGAAGTGGAACGCAATCAAATATGAATGTAAATGAGGTAGTTGCCAACAGGGGAAATGAAATTGTTGGTGAAAATCTATTGCATCCAAATGACCATGTCAACAAATCACAAAGTTCAAATGACACTTTTCCAACAGCCATGCATATTGCGGCGGTTGTTGCTGTTGAAGATAGATTGCTTCCATCGTTGAGAATACTTAGGGATTCTTTGAAAAAACTAGAAGTAGAGTATATGTCAATTGTAAAGACTGGCAGAACTCATTTGCAAGATGCAACACCAATTACCCTTGGGCAGGAAATAAGTGGCTGGCGTTCTATGCTTGACCATTCGGAAAAGATGATAGAGGCAACTGTACCATTTTTAAGCGAACTTGCCCTAGGTGGAACTGCTGTTGGAACAGGGCTAAATGCTCACAAAGATTTTGGGACAGAATCAGCTAAGGAAATCAGCAAAATAACAGGCAAAGCTTTTGTCACAGCGGAGAATAAGTTTCATAGCTTGACTTCAAAAGATGGCGTGGCTTTTTCTCATGGTGCAATCAAAGCCCTTGCGGCTGATTTAATGAAAATCGCTAATGATGTTAGATGGCTGGCTAGTGGGCCAAGATGTGGAATAGGCGAAATTAATATTCCAGAGAATGAACCTGGCAGCTCAATAATGCCTGGCAAGGTCAACCCTACTCAATGTGAAGCGTTGACAATGTCAGCGGTACAGGTAATGGGAAACGATGCAACTATTGGAATTGCAGCCTCACAAGGAAACTTCCAACTAAATGTATTTATGCCAGTTATGATATATAACTTCCTTGAGTCAGTAGACCTTATGGCAAGTGCAATGGATTCTTTTGAAAAGCATTGTATAAGAGGCATAACACCTAACACAGAAAAGATAAAGGAAAACATGGAAAAATCCTTGATGCTGGTAACAGCACTTAATCCTCATATCGGTTATGAGAATGCAGCAAAAATAGCGAAACTGGCACATAAGGACAATATAACTTTGAAAGAAGCGGCTAGGAAACTTGGATTAGTTTCAGCGGAAGATTTTGACAAGTTTGTAGTACCAGAAAAGATGGTCTAAAAAGAATAAATTCACAGACATTTTAATAGGCACCACGATTTTTAAAAATGAGAATCGTAGTGCCTATTTAAGTGCATTAATTGGTGGTTAGTTCTTTAGACTTTGCAGTGGTGCAGGGATTCTGCCACCACGATTAATCATCTTTGCAGGTGATTTGGTGCGAAGTGTCATAACTGGACCATTGCCAAGAAGACCTCCGAAGTCAAGTTCTTCGCCTTCTGATAATCCAATAGCTGGAATGACTCTGACAGCAGTGGTTTTGGAATTTACCATACCTATTGCAGCTTCGTCAGCGATTATTGCAGAAATAACTTCGGCAGTTGTGTCTCCAGGTATGACAATCATGTCAAGACCAACAGAGCAAACAGCTGTCATCGCTTCCAATTTTTCGATAGAAAGAACCCCATCTCTGGCAGCAGCAATCATGCCAGCATCTTCAGTTACTGGAATAAAAGCACCGGATAATCCGCCGACACTTGAGGAAGCCATAACGCCACCTTTTTTTACAGCATCATTTAACATAGCTAGAGCGGCAGTAGTGCCATGGGCTCCACATTGTTCAAGACCGATTTCTTCTAAAATATATGCAACTGAATCACCAACTGCAGGAGTTGGTGCCAGTGATAAGTCTATAATCCCAAAGGGAATTCCTAGCATTTTGGAAGCTTCAGTTCCAACTAGTTGACCCATTCTCGTGATTTTAAAAGCAGTTTTTTTGATTAGTTCAGCCACTTCATTTAGAGGGGCATCGTCTGGCATCTTTGAAAGGGCGGCTCTAACCACTCCAGGGCCTGAAACACCAACGTTTAAAACACAGTCAGCTTCGCCAACACCATGGAAAGCACCAGCCATAAATGGATTGTCCTCAACTGCATTGCAGAATACAACAAGTTTTGCTGCACCAATGCACTGTCTGTCCTTTGTAAGTTCAGCAGTTTCGCGTACTACTTGTCCCATTATCTTAACTGCATCCATATTTATTCCGGCTCTAGTTGAACCAATATTAATAGATGAGCAAACAAAATCGGTTTCCGATAAAGCTTTAGGGATTGACTGAATCAATTCCATATCACCAGCACTAAAACCTTTTTGGACTAGTGCAGAGAAACCACCAATAAAGTTTACACCAACAGCTTTGGCAACCTTGTCCAAAGTCTTTGCATACTTAACTGGATCGCCACCGGAGACTCCTACAAGCATAGCGATTGGAGTAACTGAAATTCTTTTATTTACTATTGGAATACCATATTTTTTCTCGATTATTTCACCAGTCTTTACTAGATCTTTTGCCAGATTATATATTTTGTTATAAACCTTTTCACAAGATTTATCTATATCACTGTCGCAACAATCAAGTAGAGAAATACCCATGGTAATAGTTCGTATATCCAAATGTTCTTCTTGAATCATGGTAATAGTCTCCATGATATCGTTCATATTTAGCATAATTGTCCTCCTTGTTTCTTAAATTAAATCCTGTGCATTGAGTTAAAAATATCCTCATGCATTGCGTGGACAACCATGTCAGGAACTCTGGATTTGACGTGACCTTGAAGTTCATCAATTTGGCAAGTAGATTCAGTGATATCAAGAATCATTACCATGCAAAAATATCCATCAAGTACGGATTGAGTTACTTCAATTACATTGGCGTTTTTTTCAGCACAAGCAGTAGACACTTTTGCAAGAATGCCGACCATGTCTTTGCCGATTACCGTTACTACAGCTTTTGTTGTTATTTCTTTCATTTTTACCTCCGTTGGGTTAACGAGCGAAAATTATTTAACGCTCCGTTCTCCTCGCATTTTATGTTAATCTTTTTGTATTCTATATTCATTATCCCCAAGGGAATTATCAATAGCATATTTAATGTTTAGTGTTGGGTATTTCTTTGAAAAATATATTTTGTTGCGGCTACCATTTCCTATCATATTAGAAAAAGATTTTGGGTTTGATAGGAATTCTATTCGTGCAGGTGGCAAATCCGATCTGCTTACTAATTCCTGAAACTGGCTGTTTGACAAGATTTCTTCAAATCGTTCTTTGGCGATTTCTCCTTCAACTAGTTGCCTAAAGGCAGGGTGGAAGGTGCCACCGATAATCTCGCCGTTTTCATTAATAATATCAGTGCTTTTTAGACCTACCCTAATGATGTTTATGCCAGCGCCGTCGAGAATTTTGTACATTTCTTTTGAGCGAAGGACTGCTTCATCTTGGGACAATGCTATATATTTGCCACACTTGTATTGATTGTATAATTCAGTGTCATTTATTACAATTGTAGGGTACAGCCTTGCCAAAGATGGACCGATTTTCACAGTTTCTTTTGCTGAGTAAATACATTTTTCGAGAGTGTCACCAGGAAGACCGATCATAAGCTGTATGCCAAGTTCAAAGCCATAATCCTGAATTAGCTTGCTACTTTTGTATACAATCTGGCTATTATGACCTCTATTGGAAAGTTTCAAAACTTCTTCGTCAAAAGATTGAACGCCAAGTTCAATGATATCAACAGAATGGTCTTTTAGATTGTTTAGAATATCTTCATTTATATAGTCAGGTCTAGTACTTAAATGTATTTTGTCTATTAGACCTTTGTCTTTGTATTTCTTTGCCACCTTAAGATATTTGGTTTGGTCACTAATGGGAATACCAGTAAAACTACCACCGAAAAATGCGATTTCTATAGTTTCCAAATTACGATTTTGTAGAGTAGGTAGATAGGTTTTTATTATTGTCTCTACATCTTCTGCGGTAACGGCTTTTTGACGAGCAGTTATTTTCTTTTGGTTGCAAAAAATACAGTCGTTTGGACAACCTTGGTGTGGTATAAATATTGGTATTATAGCATGTTTTTTCACTAGTGTTTCCTCATGTGTTTCTAAATTATTGAGCCTATGTCCGTAAGTGGATATTCAGAGAACCATTTGCACTTTAAACCCTTTGATTCAATAAAATCTACAATTTTTCTAAAATCAGGGTGGGCGGACAAATCACCGTTGAAGATGACTTCATTTCCTATACGACCACTGGCACCACCGATAAACCCAGTATTGTAACCATCCAAAATCACATGGTTAGGACTTATCAAAAGGACTTCCAACCCTTGGGCTCTATATTCCGCGCAAGCTTTTGCAATACCTTCATCATAGGTGATAATTGAGTTTTCGTCAACAATAACAGTGCTACACTTTGAGTATCCCTGCTTAACGTCAATCATAATCATTTCCATAGCTTTGGCAACAATAAGAAGTCTTTCGTTTGTGTGCTTCAAATTGTGAATAAAAAATTTGCCGGTGCAAGCCGCATTAAAGGCTATATGATTAGGATATTTTAAACCTAGTTCTCTATTTTCACTTTGGACGATTGGAACTTGTGTACTAAAACCCATTTTGCACATAAAAATATCAGGATGCGATGACAAAGCCTCAGGGACAATATTCTCGGAGGCAATAAATGAAACAGTGTATCCTAAACTTGTAATGTAGTCTGCTAAAATTCTATTTACTTTTTCTGAAACATATATCTTGTTCATGGAGAATATTATACTACAAATGACTATGTTTTTGAAGTAAATAAAATAAATTTATGGTATACTTAATCTATGATTAACATAGGGAATGAGTGGGACAATGTCCTACGGGAAGAATTTGAAAAAGAATACTATCAGAAGCTCAGACAATTTTTAATTACTGAGTACAAAACAAAGGTGATCTATCCCGATATGTACAGTATTTTTAATGCATTGAAATACACCTCATATAATGATGTAAAAGTCGTAATCTTAGGGCAGGATCCTTATCACGAACCAAACCAGGCTCATGGACTTTGCTTTTCTGTAATGAAAGGTGTGCCGAAACCACCGTCACTTGTGAACATTTATAAAGAGCTTAAAGAGGACTTAGGGTTTGATGCCCCTAGCCATGGTTCTTTGACAAAGTGGGCAGAAGAAGGGGTGTTATTGCTTAATACCTGTTTGACAGTAAGGGAACACCAGGCAAACTCTCACAAAGGGAAAGGCTGGGAATGTTTTACAGATAGAGTTATAGAACTTTTGAATCAGAGAGAGAAGCCAATAGTATTTATTTTGTGGGGAGCAAATGCAAAAGCAAAGAGAGAGCTTATAACAGGCAAACAACATTTGATTTTGACAGGCGCACACCCAAGTCCATTGTCTGCATATAACGGATTTTATGGGGGAAAATATTTTTCTATGGCAAACAAGTTTTTAAAGGAAACCAACCAAGACACTATTGATTGGGAAATTAAGGAGGAAGAATAAATGATAATAGGAATTATTATTGCGGTAGTTGTAGCCATATTGGCAATTTGGGTAATTGCAAGCTATAACGGATTTGTAAAAGCAAAGAATAACGTTGAAGAAGGATTTTCAACTATGGATGTATATCTAAAAAAGAGATATGACTTAATACCAAATTTGGTTGAAACAGTAAAAGGATATGCAACTCACGAAAGCGAAACTTTGGAGAAAGTAGTAGCCGCTAGAAATATGGCTCAAGATTCAACAACAATAGAAGATAAAATTGCTAACGAAAACATTTTAACTGGAACGTTAAAAAGTCTTTTCGCTATTTCAGAAAACTATCCAGACTTAAAAGCAAATCAAAACTTTATGGATTTGCAACAACAGCTAAAAGAAGTTGAAAAAGATATTGCTAATGCAAGAAAATACTATAATGGCGTGGTAAAGATGTTCAACAACAAATGCGAAATGTTCCCAAGCAATATTTTGGCAGGGATTTTCCACTTTGAAACAAAACCAATGTTTGAAGTCGAAGGATCGGAAGAAAGAGAAAACGTTAAGGTTAAGTTTTAACATTTAGGGGAAAAGATGAAGAATATTAATAATAAATTCAAGATTAGACTGATAATGATAACCTTTATCACTATTGTCTTGTCTTTTGGATTGGCCACAAGTATGGTATTTGCAGCGACTTATTCAACGGACAAATTTATGGTAAATGTTCAGGCGCAGGAAGATAATTCATTTTTATTCACTGAAACGATTTCGGTAGATTTTTATGAAGAGCAACATGGCATTTATAGAAATATTCCAGAAGATATGGGGAAAATGACTATTGAAGATGCCTATGTTGAGGGCTATAATTATGAAACTTTTACAGAAGATGGCAATTATGTTATACGAATAGGCCGCGAAGATGAAACCGTTACAGGCAGGCAAACTTATGTTATTCATTATACGATGAGAGTATATGACGATAAAGACACTAGAGGAGATTATATATATCTTGATTTACTGCCTACAAGCTGGGAAACACCTATAACTCACGGGAAAGCGACTTTGACTATGCCAAAGAGTTTTGACGAAACGGAAATGAAAGTTTATTCAAGTGGTTATGGTGGAGACAGTAAGTTAGGTGACGTAAAATATAGCATTGATGAAAATTCAAAGAAAATCACAGTAATAGCGGACAATACCCCTCAAGGACAAGGTGTTTCGGTACAATCCGATTTGGTCGAAGGATACTGGATAAACCCACTTAACTTTGACGGGGCAAAAAAACCTATCCCATTTATTCTAATTATTGTACCTTTGATTTTGATGGGCCTATGGTTTGCCTTTGGGAGAGATCCTAAGGTGGTTCAAACTGTGGAATTCTATCCGCCTGAGGGCATGACACCAGCAGAAATTGGATATATTGTTGATGGCATGGTTGACAACGCAGATATGACCTCACTAATTATGTACTTGGCATACAAAAAGTACATAACTATAACTGAATACAAAAAAGAAAAATTCCAACTAAAGAAAATTGCGGACATTGACTCTAAAGAAAAGGCTTTTGTAAAGACTTTCTACGATGGGTTATTTCAACAAGGTGATACAATCAAACTAGATGATCTTGATGAATCTTTCGGTGAAACTTATCTGACTTCTATGGCTCAGTTAAAGGCACATTATTCAGCCCAAAAGGAAAATAGACTTTTCACAGTTAGTTCACAGGGAGCAAGAATCTTTGGTGGATTGCTAATGGTTGTGCCTTTGGTGGCAACTATAATTTTAAGTGTGATTTATTCAATGAACTTTATACTTTTGGTTTTAGCAGTACCAGTATTTTTGGTATTTATCTTAGGGCTTGTGTTGTTTATGATTGCATATGACAAGAGAAATTCCATGAAAACTTCTACGCGAAACGGTATGATGATTTCAGGAACAATTATAATAGGAATCACAGTAATTGGTTCAGCAATTGCCACTTTGATATTTACAGACAGCATACTACTTGCTTTGCTTTTGGTAATTTCGTCAGCTGTATCATATGGATTTGTGGTTTTGATGAAGGCTAGGACAAAGAAAAGTGCGGAGTGGGTTGGAAAAATATTAGGGCTAAAAGACTTTATAAAGGCCGGAGAATTAGATAGGTTAAAAGCTTTGGTAGAGGAAGATCCTGAATATTTTTATGATGTTTTGCCTTATGCATACGTTCTTGGACTATCGGACAAATGGGCGAAAAACTTTGAAAATATTCCAACCACTCCACCATCGTGGTATGCTGGTTCGGACAACACATATTTCAATGTTTGGATGTTTTCCAGAATGATGAATAACTGCACAGGCAGTGTATCCCACAACCTGCATTTTGACACGACGGATAGCGGAATGTCTGGAGGAGGTTTCGGTGGCGGTGGATTTACTGGAGGTGGCTTCGGCGGAGGCGGAGGCGGCGCTTGGTAATAGACTGATGTAAAACAAGAGAGATGAAAAAGTATTAATTTACGTTTTGCATCTCTCTTTTTATATTATGTAAACTATCTGTACTTTGGTAAATACAAGGACAAAATATTACATAGTTTCCTTTATTTTTACTAGAAATAGGAATATACTAATAAGGTATGAGAAAAAGCAATGGAGGAAACGCAGCTAAATGGAGAAAGAAAAATATAAGGCATATGCAAAGGTTATAATGGCAATGATAATATGGGGGACATTAGGAATCTTTGTAAAACAAATTAATTTGGAAAGCAGTCAAATAGTTCTTGGTCGTATATTCTTGGGAGGGTTGTTTTTAGGAATAATCTTGCTTTTTACAAAGACCAGATCGCCTAAAGCAAATTTGAAGAAATACGCACCATACCTGATTTTGTCAGGGTGTGCAATGGGTTTTAATTGGGCGTTACTATTTGAATCATATAGATATACAACTGTAAGTTTAGCGACAATCGCATATTATTGCGCACCAATTGTTGTAATGATTGCATCGCCTTTTATACTAAAAGAAAAAATAACAAAGAAAAAGGTTATAGGTATTGCAACTGCCATGGTAGGGTTACTGTGCATATCAGGAAATTTAGAGGGTGGGGTTGACCCCGTAAAAGGATTTGCATATGGATTGATGGCGGCAATATTGTATGCGTCAATAACTTTGATAAACAAAAGAGTTTCTGGAATTTCTGGAATAGAAATAACATTGATACAGTTAGTATCTGCGGGAGTGGTTATGCTTCCTTATTCAATTATTACTAATGACAGTGGGTGGCAACTGCCACATGGATTCGGCTTGGTATGTTTGATTGTTATTGGAATAATCCATACAGGGATTGCCCTATATTTTTATTTTTCCGCAGTACAAGAATTGCCTGGGCAAAGCATTGCGCTTTGCAGTTACATAGATCCAGCAGCAGCGTTCTTTTTCTCTGCAATTTTTCTTGGAGAAAGATTGGGAGTAATGGAGTTGGTTGGAGCAGCACTTATTTTAGGCGGGGCAGCATATGGGGAAATTACTTTGAAGAAGAAGCGAGAAAGAGGTTAGGATGATAGGAACAAGAGTAAAGAAAGAAATCAAAGACACCTTTGGATATATTAGAAAAAATTTACTAAAAAGGACCGCAATTGTTGGATTGGTATTTGTTGCACTTGCCATATTGTCGGGTATAGGCTTCTATAATAATCCAGAGCAAAGTGGAGAATTATTGAAGAGTTTGTCAGAAGAAATGTCTGATGTTGTCAAGGAAGATGGCACAATATCACTTGTTGGACTCTTTGCAAATAACTTGTTTGCTTGTGCGGTATCTATTGGATTGGGAGTGATACCCCTGTTATTTTTGCCGGCATTCTCAATACTGGCAAACAGCATTGTTATTGGGGCGCTACTAGGATATGGTGAAGCAACGTCTACTATGGTGGCATGGAAATCCGTAGTTTTTGGAATGCTACCACATGGAATTTTTGAGCTTACTGCTATGTTTATGAGTGCTACAATGGGGCTATATTTGTGCAAAATAATAACCCTCAAAATCCTTGGAAAAGGAAATGAGGGCATTTGGAATACTATTAATGAAATGGTAAGGGCATTTGTATTGGTATTGATTCCGCTACTTATAATTGCCGCAGTGGTTGAATGTTATTTGACACCGTTGATTATTGGAGTAACAGGTCTATAACTTGTCAATCGTTGGATTAACTTTATAAAAATCACGAAGCTGTACATATTGTTCTTGTGCAGCTTTTGATTTATCTGACTTTGGTGAACCCATTCTAATTGCTTTTATCATAATGTTTTTTGCTGTGTGTTCAAGGCTTGTAAACTCTATCATTGCGACTTCATAGCCTTTTGACTCCAGTTTTAGCCCTCGAAGACCATCGGTCAAATATTCAGTAAGTCTATCTTTTAGAATGCCATGTTTAAGCATCGGTTCATGTATGTCGTTTGAAATTTGACTAAACATTTCATGTTGGCAACAAGGAACTGACAGAATGACTTTTGTGTTCCACGCAACTGCGTTGATCAAAGCAAAATCCGTTGCAGTATCGCAAGCATGAAGGGTAACGACCATATCTGCATAATCGTTTGTGTAGTCGGCAATGTCTCCCATTAAGAACTTTAGATCGTCATAATTCAAGTCTTTTGCAACTCTATTGCAAAAATCAATTACATCTTTTTTCAAATCAAGTCCAATAATTTCAACATTTCGGTTTTTAACCACTTTTAGATAGTGATATATGGCAAAGGTCAAATATGCTTTTCCGCAACCGAAGTCAATTATTTTTAGGGTTTTATCTGTTGGCAAGTATGGGAAAACATCTTCAACGATTTCCAAATATCGATTTATTTGCCTGAATTTGTTGTAGTGTTTTTGAATAACTGTGCCTTTTTCATCCATAACTCCAAGGCGAATCAAAAAATCGCAAGGGGTCTTATCTGGTATTATATATTTTTTTGTTTTGTTATGGTCAAGACTAGCTGGCGTCATAGATGCTGGCTTTTTTATTATCTTAGCATTTTCAAGTTTTGAAGCTAAGATTTGATAGTCCTGATCTTTTGTAAAAATATTGATTTTTTTAAATTCTTCTTTGGCCATTGATACAGCCAGGTAATATGCTTCCTCAGCAGAAAGGTTTTCGTGTGTCACTTTTTTCTCAAAAGTGTATTCTACCTGAAAAGCCAAAGTCCCATGAAGTAGTAGGGGTCTAATTGTTACCTTGTTGTATTCTAGCTCTTTATTTCTTTTATCGCCAAACACCATTTTGATTAGGCTGTCGTCCAGAAATGATGTTTCCAGCAATTGTTCTAAGTTTGTCATATTTACCTCGCTTATTAATGAGTTAAAGTT
>JAVXAG010000046.1:0-13635 GCA_036660615.1 Anaerovoracaceae bacterium | reverse complement strand
ATAACTATTACGTTAATACCACAATGTTTAAAAAGCCCAAAGGCTTTTGAATTTTGGCAACAAAAAAACCACTTGGTTCCTTTCCAAGGGTTATGTTTATTTTAAACTTTAGTTATGTTATACTATTTTTAGGAACACCGTTTGGTGGTTTATCACTTCCTTTGAAGGGAGGTGATGCAAAATGTATATTACTTTATCTGATTTTATTCAGTTTGGAATATTCGTTATTGCACTTATTTCCTTGTGTATGATACATAAGAAATAGGAAAAGCCACCTTTTTACAAGGTGACTTTTCTTAAAAACAACTTTAGGATAAGCCACCATACCAAAAGCGGCGTTCCTTTTTCTATATCTATATTAGCATTTTTAAGTTTCTATGTCAACAATTTACCATAACTGCCATAACTTATATCCGTTTAGATCCTTATTTACAGCTCCAGCACTACAGTAAATGGGCCATCATTTACTAGGGATACCTTCATATCCGCACCAAATATACCAGTTTCAACTATCTGGATTTCTTCCTTGCACTTTTCTACGATGTACTCGTACAATTCTTCCGCAGTCTGTGGGTCACCAGCGTCAACAAAACTAGGTCTATTACCCTTTTTACAATTTGCATAAAGAGTAAATTGCGAAATCAAAAGCAACTGTCCTCCAACATCTTTAAGTGCCAAATTTGTCTTTCCCTCTTGATCCTCAAAAATTCTAAGACCGATGAGTTTGCTTACATATTTATCCGCTATTTCCTTGGTGTCTTCCTTGCCTACGCCAATAAGCACAACAAATCCTTTGTCTATCCTGCCATTGATTTTTCCGTCTATTTCTACCGATGCTTCAGTAACTCGTTGTATTACAAATTTCATTATTATTTCACCCTCCAGGTCATATATTCCGTTCCGTCTTCAAGTTTTCTCCAAGAAAAACAATCGCCATCAAATATCATATAACTGCAAACACTGTTTTCCTTTGGCATAGTCACCGATCCGGGATTCATATAAATGTAGTCGCCATAATTTACACACTTTGCAACATGAGTATGACCATTGAGAAGTATATCCCCTTTTTGCATAGGCAAAAGATTTTCCTCATTATATATGTGTCCATGGGTTGCATATATTGCATTGTTACCAAATGGGATTACACAATAATCTGCAAGTACCGGAAACTCCAGAACCATTTGATCAACCTCAGCCTCACAGTTGCCTCTAACACAAAGTATTCTGTCTTTCAATCCGTTGAGCATTGGTATCACTTCCTTTGGAGCATAGTCCTTTGGCAAATCGTTTCTAGGCCCATGATACAACAAATCACCTAGCAACAGCAACTTGTCTGCCTTTTCTTTATTAAAAGTTTCAATCATTTTTTTGCAATAAAAAGCTGAACCATGCAAATCCGACGCTATCATTAATTTCATTTTCTTTCTCCCCTTATATAATATACTGTTATTCTATCACGCATTTTTTATTATGACAATTATAAATATTCTTTGCTAGTTTTTCTACAAGGGTTTTCCCCATAAAAAAGGACAGGGTATATTAATCTATACTCTGTCCAATATTTATCTATTACTATTTGTTTTCTTTAGCTTATGAAGCTAATCCAATATATGGTGCTATTGATACTATAACCGTCGCAACCACTAATATTGGCACTAAGAATTTTAACATTTGTTTTAGGAATATATTATATGGAACATTGACCATTTCCAATATACCCATATTTGTTGACTCTGGATATAACCCACATATGAAGTTTATTCCGCAAGTAAATGATGATAAAAGAACTATTTGACCACCAATTGTACCAACGCTTGAACTTGCAAATGCTGCCATCGCCAACGCTCCAAAGATTGGCATTGTAATTCCTGCAACACCACTTGTGGATTGAAGAACGATACCTATCAATAAGTATACGAAAACTCCAGCAATAACAAATGCCCATAGTGGAACACCTGTCAATATATCTTGAATCCAGTAAATAAATGTTATACTCATACCTTCAGTAGTTGAACCCATAAATGCTGAAATACCTCTAGATGCAGCAAGCACCAATACAACTCCGACAAGATCCCTTGCACCAGAAGCAAATACTGATACAAATTCTTTCTCTGGCAATTTGTTGATTACACCGATAATAATTGCTCCGATTAGCCAAACTACTGAGAATTCATTGAAATACCACCAACCAAAAGGATTGAACTTTTCAGCGCCAAAGAAGTCGCCAACAACAGTTCCTTTCATAGCTTCTTGACCTGCATTAACAAAGTCAAATGCTGTCTTATCGCCTATTGGAATAGCATCCCAAGGAATATATCCAATTACGCAAATCAAAATCATAAGTCCGAAAACTATTAATGAAGCAATTCTACGTGGTGTCAATTCTGCAAGTCCAAAGTTTTCATCATCAAGCCTGTTGTTAACGTCTGGCACACATGCTGCGCATGATTTGCTAGGGTCAGCTTTTACTTTGTTTGCATAACGAGTTACCATAAAAATTCCCATTACTAGCATTACTACAAATAATACTAATCTAAGAGTGATACCTGAACCAAGAGCTAACTGATCATTTCCAATTGCTGCAACTGCCGCACCTATGGAATATGGGTTTACTACACTGGCCATATTTCCGACTACTGCACCGACAAGTATAACCATCATACCTGTGATAACGTCATAACCGGCTGATACAAATAACGGAATAATAATAATTGCATAAGCTGGAAGTTCTTCCCAAGCTCCGTAAACTGTTCCCATCAAAGCGAATACTGACATTAATAATGCAATAAGTGTGTTTCCCTTAAAACGTTTTACTAATCTGCCTATTCCAGCGTCAAATGCTCCTACGTGGTTCATTACTGCCAAGAATCCACCTGAAATCAAAATTGTTGCTGCAATTTCACTAGCTGAAACTAATCCATTAATTGGTGCTAAGAAAAAATCCCATAATCCTACTGGATTTGTTCCCGCATTACTTATAATGTTTCCATCCGCATCAAAGGCAGAGTTGAAATGAATTAGACTGTTTCCAGCTTCATCAACAGTTACCACCGAAGTTGGGATGAACCAAGAAAGCACTGCGACAATTGCAAGGAAAATCATTACAATCGTAAGTGCACTTGGCATTTTAAAATTTTTCATCTGTTTCTTTCTCCTATATGTTATTTTGCAAGTTGATATATTGCTTCGATACATATTTTTAACCAAATCTGTAATTTCTCTATTTCTAGAGACTCGTTAGCCTGATGCATTGTGTCTTCTTGATCTGGTAATAAGCATCCAAAAGCAACACAATTATTTATCGTTCTGGAATAGGTTCCGCCACCTGCCGTAATAGGTTGGCTGTCCATGTCTCCAGTAACTTTCCTGTATGCTTCCATCAAAGTTTTTACAAGTTCAGAGTCCTTTGAAACGTAAAGTGGCCCCATTCCTGTATCTACTTGATATTCAAATATATTATTTTCGAACTTCTTTTCCAATAGTTCTGTCGTGTCTTCTAATTTTAATGTAACTGGTATTCTTGTATCACATGACAAAGTCAAAACATTGTTTTCCACAGAAATCATTCCAACATTTAATGTAAGATTTCCTGAATCCTCATCAGATGTAGCTATTCCCATTTTTTCCCCATAAATGCAAGTCCCGATATTTTCGTTATAAAAGTCTACGATTTCTTTTAGCTCTCCAGTCAAAGATAGCTTTGACAAAAGCAACATCATATAGCTTATAGCGTTTTTACCTTGACCTAGAGAAGCAGCATGTGCACCGATTCCCTTTGTAACAAGTTTGATCTTTTCATCTGTCAAAGTATATGAATACATATTTGGATCTTCACTCGCTTTTATAGCCACTTTTAATTCTTCTTCAAGGCTCATAGGCAATAACACCTGCGCCGATGAAGGTACTGCATTAAAAGCATTGCCGCCACTAATCGAAATGTCTTCTGACAATTTTTTTGAAAGAGTATACTGAAGAATCCCCATTTCTGCATATGTTACAGGGAAACTTGAATCTGGCGAAAATGCACATGTAGGTAATTCTGGTTTTACCGTATTCATGTAATAATCCATACATCCCCAATCAGTTTCCTCGTTTGTTCCTATAATAAAACGTATTTTTTTCTTTAGCGGTATATTCAAATCCCTTAAAATCTTTACTGCATAAAGGCATGTCATCAAAGGCCCTTTGTCGTCCAAAGTTCCACGTCCCCAAATTCTACCATCTTTTACTTGGCCCGACCAAGGATCCATATCCCAGCCTTCGCCTGCAGGTACTACATCGACATGAGCCAAAATTCCAACCATTTCATCGCCTTGACCATATTCAATATGCCCTACATAATTGTCAAAGTTCTCAGTCTTAAATCCCATATCTTCTCCGATTTTCAAAGCGGCATTTAAAGCTTCCGCTGGTCCTTTACCAAATGGCATACCTGGTAATGGTTCAGCTTCCACACTATTTATTTTACATAGCCCTGAAATATCATTTATTAGAGCTTCCATCGAAGCTTCTATTTCTTTTGAAAAATCCATAATAACCCTTCTTTCTATATTTTTTACAACGCGTTATATTATAACACAGAACCGGCGTGAAACCCGTAGGTTTTCGTAGGTGCGTAGCACCGCCTTTGCAAACAAAGTATACAAGGCAAAGGGCGCCGTTCCCGTTAGAATGTTATCGTCGGTAGGCGATAGCCTACCAGCGGTGCTTTTCAGATTTAGTAGGCACTGCTGTGTAAAAGGTAAAACCTTTTTACAACGCGTTATATTATAACACACTTATTTTATTTTTTATTGTAAAATTTTCAAGAAATCTTATTTTTTTTGTATAAGACTGTTATTTTACCATTTTATCAAAAAATAATTCTGTTCTCTCAAATAAAAAGGATGACCTAAGCCATCCTTTAATACTGTTATCCATTCTATTTCTATTCAAACTCTTGTTGATTCAGCGCATCTCTCAGCAATTTTGCTTCTTCTTTTGTCAAAGTAATGCCCTTTGCCATTTTCTCATGATCCGGTGCCCATTCCCTCAAATCATACTTTGATTCGCGTTCATTCCAGCTTACTAAGTTTAGCTCCTTTGTCCACCCTTTTGGTGATTCTGAAAGGACTTTTATTTCTTTTGTTATTTCAAATTTTAAATCTGCCATTTTCTTTACTCCTTCTAAAAATATACTTTATTGTACCATAAATTTATCTAATATAGAAACAAGAATTTACTAACTCATTCTTCTTTCATTTACTGCCCACTCATCTGCGGAAAACAACTGGCCTCTCTCTTTGTCAAAGACATATACATCATCAGTAAGTTTCTCACGTATTTTCACTTGTGTTGCATTTATACTTACCACCATTTTCCTCAAGTTTTCAATAGGAATCTTTCTGCTTTCAGGAACCAAAATTACTTCATGAATTGATGAAGGTAATATAAATAAATTCTCACCAAATTTATCAGCTATGTCCCTAAGAACTTCTGGATAACATATTGTGGAAGCCCCCTCAATGCCGTAATCATTAGTTAGTACAAACAAAGGTTCCTTTATATCAATATCCATTAATTGATGTTTCAAATCCATTTTCTTTGCCTTTACTGCTCCATTGTTGCCTATCATTTCATCTCGTAGCGCTTCCATAGCACTGAAATGTACTGGAAATATCCTAGGTGTATTTATGGAAGCAGCTTCAAATAATTGATTTTCATTAACCCCAATATTGTCCATTAATTCGTTTGTAATTCGACACGTTCCACGCTGTCCATCGCTAGTAGTAATAGTAACGTGATATGAAATTAACATGTTATTTTTTCTCCTAGTAGGTGAATTGTTTTTAATATTTTGGTTGCTTTTTTCGCCACCTATTTTAAATATTAATTTATCCTTGATATAGTTCCATTCCATAATCTTATCTAAATCAAATTCACTTGAAAATGTAAAGGATTTATCGGCTCCAATAACCATTTCAATCAATTCTTTAATGCTAGTTCCGTTCTGATACCCCTCATATAAATCATTTAGATATATGGTAGGCATGGCACTTCTCTCATCAGCTAAATTAATTGCCTCAAGAGTAACATCATTATTCTTAATCATCTTGCTCAATTTGATTTCAGCTTTCGGCTTACTTATCTTCAACTCCCTCCCTAGTTGCTCTAGTATAACCGCTTTAAACTCTTTGTAATTCATCATTTCTTTTTCTCCTTAAATTAAAAAATTCGTACAAAAAAGAGCATATGATCTTTGCTAGATCTATCTATGCTCTTTAATATACTGTATAAAATTGTGGAAGATTTTTTTGCATACTCTCCCACCCAAATTCTAACATTTGTGTCCCATACTGTCAAACCAATCCACTGCCTTTATATACCATTATGCGACACTTATATACTTATATTAGCTATTTCATATCAAACTCTGGATTTATTGCATAAAAGTTCTTTGAGTCCAGCCTATCTTGGACGATTCGAAGTGCTTCTCCAAATCTCTGAAAGTGTACAATCTCTCTTGCTCGCAAGAATTTAATTGGTTCAATAACATCAGGGTCATCAACTAACCTCAAAATGTTATCATAAGTAGTTCTAGCCTTTTGCTCCGCTGCCATGTCCTCAACCAAGTCGGTAATCGCATCGCCTTTTGACGCAAGTGCCATTGCATCAAAGGGAATTCCTCCCGCGCTAAGTGGGTATACCCCAGACGTATGGTCTACAAAATAGCCTTCGAAACCTGCCTCTTTGATTTGCTCAATAGTCATGCCTTTTGTCAATTGATGAACAATGGTGCTTACCATCTCAAAATGTCCCAGTTCCTCACTTCCAATATCTGTCAATACTGCCGCAACCTCTCTATAAGGCATCGAATATCTTTGGGATAAATACCTAAGAGAAGCGCCGATTTCACCGTCAGGGCCGCCATATTGACTGACAATATACTTTGCCATACCCGGATTTGGACTTTTTATCTTTACTGGGTATTGTAATTTCTTTTCATACATCCACATACTAATCCTCCATTTCCCAAGGCCAAGGCGAATTTACCCAAGTCCAACTATCACTAACATCAACATCACTTGCATTTAAAGCTCCAAATTGTTCCTCATAATCCTCAACGGCTTCAATGTATTTTTTTCGAGTGTCGCCATAAAACTGCAATGCCATTTTGTTGGTTGGATGCGTATCGAGAAATAGACCGGTATCTTCCATAGCAAAATCGTACATTTGCACTGCTCTCATTGCTTCTCCTCTAGTCATCTCTCCATCCCTCCCTTGTATCCTCTGAATGGCAAATCCAAATCAGGGAAAATTGTTCCAGTCTGGAAAGCTTTTTCAAGTTCATAAGTTTTTCTCCATCTTTGCCATGGAACATAGGCCATAGCTATTGCAAAATTCTCGAAATTGCTGATACTAGGAATCCCTTGCTCTTTATATTCTTCCTTAATATCAGGTACAATTTCCATGTCGTCCCAATTGTTCAAATCTATTGGCATACCAATATAAGGCTCTTTTTTATTCAAAATAAAAACCCCTTTCGTAGTAAGATATTTTATACTATGAAAAGGGTGCTTTAGATGTTACTCTATTTATTATTTTAGTCTTTTAGACATCCTATTGGAATTATTTTTACACCATCTGGACGTGTATATGCCATTTGACCTCCCGTAACTATTGCCAAGAAACAAGGTTCCATAATATTGAGGTTCTTATCCGCATTGTTCTTTTTTATTAGGTTGTTTAATTTTAACAAGTGTTGCGCGCCCTCTTCAATTTGGATACTGCCTAGTTTAAATTCTATCAAAGCATACCTTCCATCACTTAAATGTAACACGCAATCCGCCTCAAGCCCATACCGGTCGTGGTAATATGACGTTTCCCCTTCCATTGCACTTGAATATACTTTCAGGTCTCTTAAGCATAAATTTTCAAAAATAAAGCCAAATGTATTTAAGTCAACCATTAATTTTTCTGGTGACAATCCTAATGAAGCAACTGCAATAGATGGGTCTATAAATTCTCTTTTCTTTCCAGATCTTATTGCTGATGCTGACCGTATTGATGGGCACCATCCATTAATATCATCTATTACAAATAGTCTACACAATGCATCTATATATGAATTAAAAGTTGGTATACTCATATCCGAAAAATTAGCAACAATGTCTTTATATACAGTTTTGTCCGTTGCCAAAGTTGAAATATTTCTGGAATATGAGTTTAATATCATGCGAACTCTTTTGGGGTCTTTTTTTATACCGTCAACGGTTGATACATCACTTTCACAAATATTTTCCACATAAGATTTTGCAATATATAGAGATGCTCTCAAATCTTTTTTATTTAATGCTGCTGGCCAACCACCCCTACACGCAGCAAATATCAAATCTTCAATAGATAGGTCTGATTGAATTCCATCAATATCCATATCTGCATTATTAAACAAATCCATTAATGATATTTTCCCATTGGACTCTAGCGTCTCATATAGGCTCATTGTTCTCATTAGCAATCTTGAAATTCTTCCAGTACCTGAATGCATAATCAAAGATTCATCAACAGAAGTAGAGCCGGTCAAAATAAACAGTCCTTCTTCCTGTCTATTATCCACCGCAGTTCTTACTGCATCCCAAAGCACTGGTGCCATCTGCCATTCGTCTATTAAACGAGGATTTTCTCCCATCAAAAGTAATGATGGTTTTACCTGTGCCGTGGCAAGATACCCTGCGGTATTGTCTGGATCCTGCATCTTTAAGACACTCCTTGATTTCTGTTCCGCACTGGTCGTTTTACCACACCACTTAGGACCTGCAATCAATAATGCCCCCATCACTCCAAGTCTTTCATCAATTAATTTGTCTACAATTCTAGGTAAATATTTATCCATCGTTCTCCTCGCTTCATCTTTTTCACCTTAAGAATATCATTTTATTTTTGCCTTGTCAATGAATTTTACTTTTTTGTGGCATTTCACTTTATCTTTTTGTGGCATTTCACTTTATGTTTTTGTGGCATTTTACTTTATGTTTTTGTGGTAAATATTGTTGCAATTTCAATGTTTTTTATAATTTTAACTATTATTTTCCCAATTTAAATATATATATATTATATCCAAATTTCAATGGGTTATTCATATGGGAAATTTTCAAAATAAAAAACGTGTAATAAGGTTTTTACCCCTTATCTTTTCCCTTGGTTAAGATATCAAGGATTTTTTCACATGCCAGCTTTTCGGCATAACTGGAAATTGCCAATTGCATAGCAAGTTGAGACAATTGCTCCTCACTATAATCTTCATCTATCTGGTCAGAAACTTTTTTAAACTCCTTATTCAAAGTCGTTGAATAGTTGTTATAAAAATCTTTTATATCTTTGTTTTCCAACTGATCATGCAACAATGCGCCTGTATCTCCCACAGAAAGAACCTGCTTTAGCAAACAGATGGCAGTCAAATACGCAATATGCTCTCTGCTATATCTTTTGCCCTTTGCTCTCGGCAGCAATTCACTCTTTATATAATTGTTTATCATTGCAGGCGTTAAAGTTTCTCTATCGTCAAGTCCAATATGTTGTCTCTGCATGTAAGTGATTACTTGATCCATATATAAATCAATATCCGGAATGGCATCCCATTGATTTGGCGTTAAATTTATGAACTTTTCTTTAAGTTCTTTTATATTTTCCATAATTACCTCATAATTTTCTTCAAACTCGTTAATAATATTATAAAGCATTGTAAAATATTTTGCAAATGCTTATTGACATTATCTATATGCTGTAATATAATATTGGATATTAGATAACGGGGTTATGATAACCTCATAGAGTGAAGGAGAGATTATGAACATATGCGTATTTGGTGACTCAGTGGCAAAAGGGGTAGTATACGATGAATCTAAAAACAAGTACACATTTTTGAAAGAAAACTTTGTGTCTTTGGTGCAATCAGTAACATCAGTAGATATAAAGAACTATGCAAAATTCGGATGTACCATTACAAAAGGTGCTGAGCTTATGGATAAACAAGCCGAAAAGCTACATGATTATAACTACACTATTTTGGAGTTTGGCGGAAATGATTGTGATTTGAATTGGGCAGAAGTTGCCGCAGATCCTAAACATGAGCATTTAGCACAGGTTCCTCTTGAGATATTTGAACATTCATATATAGAGATGATAGAAAAAACTAGAGAACTTGGTAGTACGCCAATACTATTGTCATTGCCACCACTTGACTCAGAGCGATTTTTTAACTGGGTTTCTAAAGGCCTAGATAAAGATAGAATTCTTGAATACATCGGAAATGACATAAATTTTATTTACCGTTGGCACGAAAGCTACAACAATATGATCTTTGATTTGGCTCGAAAGTTTGACGTTCCTGTCATTGATATTAGACAAGATTTTCTTACAAAAAAAGACTATAAAAACCTTCTCTGCGTGGATGGAATGCACCCAAACAAAGAAGGTCATAAACTTATAGCACGTACAGTAGAGCGTGTAATAGCTGCTTTAAAATAGCCGCTATATAGATAAGTAATAAATTTTACAAACTGCCCAATTTATTTAGTGAACTAAAAACATATCCATCCTTTTTCCAAGTGTTTATAAGTTCTCCGAGTATTTGGGCATTTGTTTTTGACGTAGTGTGGAGAAGTAAAATTGCTCCATTATGCATCCTCGGTAAAAGCTTCCCCATCGCTTCTTCTCTAGTAGGCTGACTATCAACTAGCCAATCCACATATGCAAGACTCCAAAATACGGTAATATATCCCAGTTCCTTGGCTTGTTTCAAGTTTTCTTCACTATACTTTCCTTGTGGAGGTCTATAAAAATTCAACATCTTTTTGCCAGTAGTGTCCTTATACAAAGTTTCGACGCCTGTGAGTTCTGCCTTGAATGAGTCAAAATCAGCTATTGCCGACATATTCGGATGAGTCATAGTGTGATTTCCAACAATATGTCCCTCTTTAACCATTCTCTTAATCAACTCCGGATTATCTTTTATGTAATTTCCTACCACAAAAAACGTTGCAGTCACTTTCTCTTTTTTTAAGACGTCAAGAATTTGCTCTGTATATCCATTCTCATACCCAGCATCAAAGGTCAAGAAAATTTCTTTCTTATTTCCTTCTGCAACAAAGTAACTATCATATTTTCTCAAATACTCCGCCGTCGCATTGCCAACTGGCGTTGCTCCCTCCTGCTGAAAACTCAATCCCCAGTTTCCATCTGCCGACGTAGGAGTTACTTCTTGTGCCACAAATTCTTTTGACACCAGCACCCCACTTACAACCAAAATCCCTACCGCCACCACCATTCCCAGTCTTTTAACGCTCTTTTTATTTACACCTATATACATAAAATCACCGCCATAATTTTCCTTTTCACTAAGTAAAATATATGATGGTGATTTGTTTTTATGCCTTTATTATTTATATAATATTTCCATATCAACTACATATACTATGTTAATTAATATAATTTTACATTTGGTATATCATGGAGGGAAATCAGTTATGAAAATCAGGTCTTGGGAAATATTAGGTGTGGTTTTTACCATTATAGTTGGTACATTGTTGCACTTTACTTACGATTGGACTGGTCAATGCGCACTAGTTGGTTTGTTTTCAGCAGTCAATGAGAGTACGTGGGAGCATTTAAAGTTGCTATTTGTACCATTTTTCATTTGGACTATTATTGAATACTTTGCCTTTGGTGAAAACAAAAAAAACTTTTTCCCAGCAAAGACCATATCAGTTATTGCTGGGATGTTAACAATTATTATTCTTTTCTATGGATATATGGCTATTTTTAAACGCGATATTATGGTTTTAGATATTTCTATTTTCCTAATAGGCGTTATTGTTTCATATATTTTAAGCTACTTTATCATGAAATCCAATTCACTTACTTCTGACCGTTCAGTGTTTTTAGGCAAACTATTTATGGTACTTTTGGTCATTTCTTTTATCGGTTTTACATTTACCCCACCAAACTATTTTCTTTTTATAGATCCAACCTTATAACCGATACTATTTTTTCTTAGTAATATTATACAATGCTGCAATTGCTCCAAAAATCACCCCTGCTACTGGCCAAACTATCCAACTTCTGCCCCAGTCCGAAGTGATAAAGCTATAAGCAAGATATATTGCAACTATCAAACACCAATATATTGTTGAAATTCCCTCAAATGTTTTGTTGTCTTTCTTTTTTATATCATAATCCCCTTTTTGCAATAAAACATCATATCCTGAATAAGGCATGCCTGCTGTAATAAATATATAAACTGCAACCGCAACTATAATGAGTAGTACTCCAACTGACAGCCCCTCTAGATACCCTATTCCTTCAAACATAAAGCCAATTACTAATATTGGAATCACTGAAAGAATACACAGAATAACCCCTACCGCAATTCTTGTCCCAAAGATACTGGTTTCTTCTTTTTTCATAGATTCAAAAACTGCTTTTGCTCCATCTTCTAGCACAAAAACTTCCTCATGCAAATACTTGTATTTTTCAAGTTTCATTCCGTATACAATAAATAGTCCGACGGCTGGTGCAACAAGTAAGAACATCACAATACAACCTACTGTCATAGCAAAGCCTTCATTTATCATTAGCCATTTTTGATCCTCAGATATTCCGCCTAAAACCAACAATATAACAGGTGAAAGGATACACATAACTACTGCAATTGCTATTCTCACTGAAAGGAATCTCTGTTCATCAATGAACTCTTTTCCTTCTTTAATACTTACTTTTCTAATAGGTTCAATTACTGTGTTATTCTCTGTGATTTTTTCTTCAATTCCAAGTTCTCTTGTTAGTTCTTCAATATTTCCAAACTCAGAAATTACCGTTCCGACTGCCTCATTCTCACTTTTTCCATTGTCCTTTAATTCTTGATATTTATCCTCCATCATTGCCAACATTTCTTTCTTTGCCTTTAAAACCTCTCCCGTTTGAGGTAATTGTGCAAACATACTTTCCAAATAATTTAATATGGTTTCCATTTATACGCTCCTTTTATTTAATAAAAATTTCTATAACCTCTTTTGTCAATTCCCACTCGTTACATTTTTCCCTATAATAATCTATACCATATTGAGTGATTCGATAATATGTTCTTCTTTTTCCACCAGTTTCATCTCCACCCGCAAATGATTCAATATATCCGTTTTTTTCTAGCCGAGTAAATGCCGAATACAAGGTCGTTTCTTTTATAATATACTTTTCCTCTGACATTTCTTTTATGGTCTTTGAAATTTCGTATCCATATGATGGCTTTTCCAAGAGCAAAAATAAAATAATCGTGTCATTATACCCTCTTATTACATCACTGCTTATCAACGCATTCCCTCCTCATCTTTCGTCTACACTTAGCATTAGTCATAGTACGTCTGTAGTAGTACGTCTATCGTAGTAGTTTGATATTAGCACAACTACTACGATAGGTCAAGTAGTTTTTTAGAATAAAATATTAGTTGTCGCCAAAACCTTGACCAACGCCGGCAGTTTCCACCAAAACCTTGACCAACGCCGGCAGTTTCCGCCAAATCCTTGACCAACGCCGGCAAAAATGGAAGGAAAAAAATAAAATCTGAATTTGCTCACAGAATCGCAAAAAATAGTGTCCCAGTG
>JAVXAG010000045.1:0-13908 GCA_036660615.1 Anaerovoracaceae bacterium | reverse complement strand
TAATAGTAGAAATAAAATTGGAGGAGATAATATGTCAAATGACAACAGATATGCAGTGCTAATAGATGCTGATAATATATCAGATAGATATATAAAAGTAATATTAGACGAAATTTCTAATTATGGGGTTGCAACCTATAAGAGAATCTATGGGGATTGGACCAAACCAGGATTAGGAAATTGGAAAACAGTTTTGCTGGAGCATTCGGTTACACCTATACAACAATATGGATATACAACCGGTAAAAATGCCACAGACTCTGCGATGATTATTGATGCAATGGACATACTTTATTCAGGCAATGTTGAAGGATTTTGTTTGGTGACCAGTGATAGCGATTTCACAAGATTGGCTGCGCGTATGCGTGAATCTGGAATGGATGTAGTTGGAATGGGTGAAAAGAAAACACCAAAACCATTTATTTCCGCTTGCAATAGATTTAAGTATTTGGATATATTGGCTAACACCGAAGAAATTGCAGTGAAAAATGTATATACAAAGACAAAAGCAAAAGAAAATTTTCAATACAAAAAAGTTGCAGTTGATGCCGATGGCGAAATGCTTGGAAGCCTAGAAGAAATCAAAAGAGCAATCATAACATTAGTAGAGGAAAATCCAGACGAGGACGAATGGCTGTTTATTGGAGATTTGGGAAACAAATTACAAAAAAGATATCCTGACTTTGACGTAAGAAACTTTGGATATAAGAAATTTACACCATTTATTAAATCCTTAGGATTATTTGAACTAAAAATCGAGAAGATAACTGGGACAAATAATAAATTGATTTATCTAAAAGAAAAACAAGAAATATAGCACTAGGAATATTTTTGATAAAAATGGCAACAATATTTAGAGAAAACAATGAAATATACAGGAAAGGAATTTTATTATGAAAATGAAAAAATTCGCATCTGTACTATTGATACTATCTCTAACATTGCTTGTCTTAGGAGCATGTTCTGGAAATGACAATTTAGATGATAAACCAGTAGCAGATGCCAAAGAAAAAGTAATTATTGCCACAGGTCCAGCAGATGGTACTTACCATTTGATAGGCAAAGATATTGCTAGAGTTTTGGTCGATAGTGGAATTGATGCAGAAGTTATCACAACAGAAGGCTCAATGAGCAATCTAAAACACCTAAAATCAAAGGATGCACATCTTGCAATTGTTATGAAAGATGCTATAGATGATGACGTCAAAGCAAATCTAATAGTTGAACTTCACCCTGAAGTTGTACAAATTATTGCAACAGAAGAAAGCAACATTACGTCAGTTAGTCAGTTAAAAGGCAAACGAGTTGCAGTTGGAATAAAAGGTTCAGGAATAGAAGACAATGCAGATGAGATTTTGGACGATTACGGATTAGAATACAAAGATTTTGATATGAAATACATGGATGCAGATGAAGCAATTACCTTATTAAAAGAGGGCAAATTGGACGCAGCTTTTGTAACTGGAAATTTTCCAAATAAAAAAATAACCGCACTTGCAAAAGATAAAAAGATTGTAGTGTTACCAGTTGGTACAGACAGAGTTATGGATGATTTGATTGGCGAAGGGTATATAAAACATGTGATTCCAGCGGAAACTTACGGAAACAAAAAAGATGTAGAGACATTGTCGGTTAAAAATGTTCTTGTTGCACATACAGATGTTTCAGATGCAATGGTAAAGAATATAAAAGCGGCACTTGAGCCAAAGATAAAAGATATTTTAAAGAAATACTAAGATAACAGATTACAGTAAAAATACAAAATTAAGCGAGAGAGATAGCGTGAAAACAATACACATTTCCCTCGCTTTTTCTTTGCCTAAAATTATCATTAAAACACACATATATGTGACTTTGTCACAGAAGAAAAAACCAAAACAGCGTATAATGAGGATATAAAAGAAAGCCAAAATAAACAATAGGAGGCAATGAAATGAGTAAAACATTAATAATTGGAGGAGTTGCAGGAGGCGCAACGGCGGCGGCAAGATTAAGAAGGCTAGATGAGAAGATGGAAATCATTATGTTTGAAAGGGGCGAATATATTTCATATGCAAATTGTGGCTTGCCATATTATATTGGCGATGTAATAAAAAATAGAGAGGCTTTGTTATTGCAGACACCAGAAGCAATGAAATCAAAATTCAACATAGATGTTCGCACATTTAGTGAAGTTATCTTTATAGATACAGAGGGAAAAACAGTCAAGGTAAAAGGGAAAGATGGCGAGTATACTGAAAGCTATGATGATTTGATTATTGCGACAGGTTCGTCCCCACTTAAACCACCAATTCCAGGGATAGATGGTCAGGGGATTTATTCCCTTTGGACAGTGGCTGATACTGATAGAATAAGAAACATAGTTGACGTGGAAAAACCAAAGACGGCAGCAGTAATCGGTGGTGGTTTTATTGGGCTTGAAATGGCGGAGAATTTACATAAGAGAGGCATTGAAGTAAGTATAATAGAGGCACAAAACCAAGTTATGGCGCCAGTTGACTTTGAAATGGCTCAACTTCTTCACGAAAATATGGATACTAACGAAGTCAATCTTTTTCTTGGCGATGGCGTAAAGTCCTTTAGTAGAAATGGAAATGTCACTGATATTGAATTAGCAAGCGGAAATCACGTTGAAGCAGATATTGTAATACTTTCCATAGGCGTTAGACCAAACGGTGAACTTGCCAAAGCTGCAGGAATCAAACAAAACAAGAGGGGCGGAATTATTGTAGATAAGATGATGAGAACTTCTGCGCAAAATGTTTGGGCAGTGGGGGATGTCATTGAGATAGAAAACTTTGTAACCAAAGAACCAGCTATGATTCCACTTGCAGGACCAGCAAATAAACAAGGCAGAATAGTTGCTAACAATATTGCAGGATCTCCAGAAGAGTACAGAGGAACTTTGGGAACGTCAGTTGCGCAGGTGTTTGACTTGACAGTAGCAGCAGTTGGCATAAATGAGAAAGCATTAATTGCTTCAGGAAAAGTAAAAAATCAAGACTATTTTGTTGCTTTGATAAACCAAAAATCCCATGCGGGATATTATCCTATGGCTACATCACTTACAATAAAAATGCTATTTGAACTGTCAGGCAAAATTTTGGGTGCGCAAATAGTCGGTCAAGATGGAGTAGATAAGAGAATAGATACAATTGCCACAACTATGAGACTTGGCGGAGATGTAAGAAGTTTGGCAGAGCTTGAACTAGCATATGCGCCACCTTACTCGTCAGCAAAAGATCCAGTCAATATGGTGGGATTTGTGGCTACGAACATTTTGGATAAATTAGTGTCTTTTCTCTCATGGAACGAGATAACTGAAGATATGGTAGTCCTAGACGTTACAGAAGATGTGGAAAGAGAAGTTTGGTCAATTCCAGGTTCATACCATATTCCTTTAGGCGATATTAGAGCAAGAATGACAGAACTGCCAAAAGATAAGGTAATCGTTCCGTATTGTGCAATCGGAGTAAGGTCATATAACGCAGCAAGAATTCTTATGCAAAATGGTTTTGAGCAAGTCAAAGTTTTGGAAGGCGGAACCAGTTTCTATAAATCGATGATGTATAAACATAGAGAAAATCAATGCTCTTGTGCAAGCAAAGGAGAAACTCCAATGGATGAAGACAAGGAAATAAAAATATTGGATTGCTGCGGACTTCAATGTCCAGGGCCAATAATGAAAGTAAATGAAGCCTTAAAAGAAATGTGTCCAGGCGAAACGCTTAGAGTGTCGGCAACAGATATGGGATTTGCAAAAGACGTAGAAAGTTGGTGCAGTAGAACAGGGAACGTTTACCTTGGAATGAAACGTTGTGGTAAAGAAAATATTGTCACAATGCAAAAAGGGAGCGAAAAATGTGGTACGGAAACAGCAAGTTGCAACACAGAGTTGCCTCAGGGCAAAACGATGATAGTATTTGATGGTGATTTAGATAAAGTTTTGGCATCGTTTATTATTGCAAATGGTGCAGCCGCAATGGGCAGACCAGTCACAATGTTCTTTACTTTCTGGGGATTAAATGCCCTTAGAAAATCAAACCATGTAAAGGTGAAAAAGACTTTGGTTGAGAAGATGTTTGGCGCGATGATGCCAAGAGGAACCGGAAAACTAAAACTTTCCAATATGAATATGATGGGTATGGGTACAAAGATGATGAAAAGCGTAATGAAACAAAAAAATGTTTCGTCATTAGAGGAGCTTATGCAGCAGGCTATGGCAAACGGTGTAAAACTTGTTGCCTGTACAATGTCAATGGACGTAATGGGAATCCATCCAGAAGAACTAATTGATGGGGTAGAGCTTGCAGGTGTTGCCAGTTATTTAGGCGATGCGGAGCTTTCCAACGTAAATCTATTTATATAACAAAATAATTAATTGAGTTGCCCACAGAATGACTGAAAAAATCATTTAGTGGGTAATTTTTTTATAGACCACAAAAAAAGCGCTTTTGGCGCGCAACTATTCTAGTCTAGAAAAGTTTCTTTTATTAATGTGAATTCAACAGGTGTTTCAGTTGATTTGCCTAGATATGTGTTTATGCAGAGGGCAAGGTGTTCATATTCTAAACAAATATTTGAAAAGTCATCATGAAGTTTTTTTGGTTCATCAGAAAAATCCAAGAGCATTTTGGAGCAAAAGTCATATAGCGTCTTAAACCCTAATTTGCATGAGATTTTTTGTAAGGAAACAACAGAATCGGTTAAATCGTCAAGGCGATTTTCGTGATAAGCTAGATAGAAGTCGCCGAAGATTTTGCCTTCAGGAAACTTAAATAATAATCGTTCTAGCGGAGCTTTTTTCCCATTAAACTGGTTCATTATTTCCGTTTTTTCGATTCCTAATTCGATTAGTAGTTGAGAGAAATTCACGTATTTTACCTCTTTTTTATCTTAAAATTTGTTATACAAGAGCTAGAAGCGATTCTTTATCGGTGATTGTAATAACCCCTCGCGATAGAGAAACATAGTTTTCTGAAGAAAAATATTTTAACATACGACTGACGACTTCTCTAGCCGTTCCAATATGTCTAGCTATTTGGTCGTGAGTAATATAGATTTTGTCTTGGGCATCTTTTTCATCGAGAAGAAAAATTGCAAGTCGCTTATCTATACTCATAAAAATAACCTGCTCCATAACCCACATTACATCGGAAAACCTTTCCATAGCGACTTTGTACATAAAGTTTTCTGCATAGACATTAGTGTTTGTCAAGGATTGAAAATAATTAGTGTTTATTTGAAAGATTTCTGCGTCTGTTTCGGCATCTATATATACATCAAAAGTAATGGAACTCAATATACAAGAGGCGGACAGCACACAAACATCGCCTTTTTCCATATGGAACAGAGTGATTTCTCTGCCATCTTCAGAAAGCATATATGTTCTTAGTTTGCCTTTATCCACCAAAAGAATACCGATGCAGTCATTCTCTCCCCTATGTACAGGCTGTCCTTTACGGTATAGTGTCAAATTTGTATTTTCACAAAGTCCGGATTTCTCACTTTGGGTTAAATGCTCCCAAAATGGAAGATATGGTTGTAATTTTTCTTCAATAATCATAAAGTACCTCCTATGCTAATAGTATACCACAAACTTATCCAAGTATTAACCATATAATGTTGTAAGATTGTAAAATTTACAGTAAAATGAGAGTATGAGAATTTGATTTGAATTTTCATAGAAACTGGAGACGAATATGATAAAAGTAATACTTGAAGATATAACTACCTTAGAAGTAGATGCCATAGTAAATGCGGCAAACAATTTTCTGCTAGGTGGCGGCGGAGTAGATGGTGCAATTCATAAGGCAGCAGGGAAACAACTTCTTGCAGAGTGCAAGAAACTTAATGGTTGCAGAAATGGTGATGCCAAAATCACAATGGGATACAATTTGCCAGCTAAATATGTAATACACACAGTTGGCCCAATTTGGCATGGTGGAAATAATCAGGAAGCAATTCAGTTAAAAAGTTGCTATACAAAGTCATTGGAATTGGCAGAAGCAAATAATTGTAAATCCATAGCCTTTCCGTCTATAAGCACTGGCGTATATGGATATCCCAAGAAAGAGGCTGTGAAAATTGCAGTAAATGCAGTTAATGAGTATTTTGAAGCACATAAAGACAGCAAAATTCAAGAGGTGATTTTTGTTTGTTTTGAATATGAAAATTATGGCTTATATATGGGAATAATGGAATAGTTGCCAATCTAAGGCTTCTTAATATTTCTTAATTTAGATAATGAACATTAAAATGACAAAAAACAATGTTAGAATAGGATATTAAACAAAAAAAGGAGTACTTATGAAAAAGCAATTAAAAAGAACAATTATTTTGACAGGAGTTTTAGTCTTGACTATAGCCTTGTCAGCTTGCGGAGCAAAGAGTGCCAAGGACTTGATGAAAAGTGATTTGACTGCAAAAGAAGACCAAGCACTGTTAGAAAAAATACTAGAAAATGCAGGGATAACTGATACAAAAGAATATTTTGATAATCTAAATAAATTCAATGAATTACAAGGTGATGAAAACAACCAAGAAGTCGGTCTGAACTGTCGAGTTTCGGAATTTCTTTTAATGAAAGATTTTGTTGAGGCAAAAGAGCAAAAAGGCTATGGAAACTATTTGATGTTTGACATAGATGCAATAGACAACGACAAGAGATGCCAATCGCTAAAGGCACAGAAAAGTGATTTCATTGCCCTATTTAATGAAATTTCAGTAAAGGGAATGTCAGACAAGGAAATGGAAGAAGCCTATCCAAAGGCATGGGCAGACAGAGGAATAAAATACCTAAACGATAAAGTTTCCATTATTAACGTTGTACTTAATGATCCATATGACCACATCAACTTTGTTGGGCATACGGGAATGCTTATGGAATACGAGGGATATTATTGGTTCTTAGAAAAAATATCACCGGAAGATCCATACCAATTAACTAGATATAACAATAAAAAAGATTTGAAAAATGAGTTGGAGAATAGACCTAGATACCAAGATGAGGCGGCACATAAGCCTATGGTATATGAAAATGGTAAAATCCTCTAATAAAAAAACAACCTATACGTATTGACAAATATTCAAAAAGTGAGATAATTGTACCATAGTACAGAAATGTACTGCGGTACAATTTTTAATTTATACGGTATTCCTATAAAAATAAATAAGTTACGAGGTTTGAAATGGAAAAAAACAACATAGAAACCAAATTATCAAAGAAAGAAAATGCCACCCAAGCTACTAAGTTTGCATTGTTTTCAGTATCAGCAGGGATTATTGAAACCTTGGCATTTACACTGCTTAATGAGTTGACGGAGTGGTCATACTGGCCATGTTACTTAATTGCTTTGATTCTCTCAGTTCTTTGGAACTTTACATTAAACAGAGAATTTACTTTTAAATCGGCAAATAATATTCCTTTGGCTATGGTTAAGGTCTTTGGATTTTATTGTGTATTTACGCCTTTATCCACTTGGTGGGGCAGCGCACTTACATCTATTGGTTGGAATGAATACTTAGTATTGGTTGGAACTATGGCAGTAAATCTTACAAGTGAATTTTTTTATGACAGATTCTTTGTGTTTGGAAACAGTATGAATACAAATAAAAGGGCACACAAAAAGGAGTGATAATTTCATGGAAAGCAATAAAAAGATAAAAAGTAAAAAGAACATAATGCATACAGCCAAGTGTCTATTTGAAGAAAAAGGAATAGAAAACGTAACATTCAGTGATGTTGCAAGGAGTGCTGATGTTTGCAGAACTACTGTTTTTAATCACTTTGCAAATACAAATGAGCTTATGATTGCACTATGTGAACAGGAAATCCTTGACATAGAAGAATATTGCAAAAGCACTGGACTAAGTGGAACTCCGGTTATTGTGGCACTTTTTGACAAGCTTATTGAGGATACGGCATATTACCCAGTTCTTATGACAAAGCTTACAAATAACACGATTATAGGCAAAGAGACAGTAAAGTCCATAACCATAATTGAGGATTTGATAAAGAATAATTTGCAGGTAGAGAACAGCCAACAAATGACGATTTTAATAATGGGTGCATATTATGGACTTGTTAATCACTATCATTTGAACAATAAAAAGTTTGACGCAGAAAAGATGAAGACAGAATTTCATCAGTTAGTAGAAAATATATTAGGTTAAAGAAAAGAGGAGAATAAAATGACAAATTGTGGAATTAGCAGATGGGATGACCCTAAGAAAATAAATAGCGAATTGAAGGCGCTTACAGAGCAACCAATTTGGGAAGTAGACGATGAATATTATGAGAATACAGTTTTAAAATATTATGACGAAAAATGTGTAAAGTCAAAGGATGTTTTTGAAGAAGCAAAGAAATACATACCTGGCGGAGTGCAGCATAATCTGGCTTTTAATAAGCCTTTTCCTGTTTGCTTTGACAAGGCAGAAGGTGCATACTTATATGACAAAGATGGAAATAAATATGTAGATTTTTTGCAAGCTGGTGGGCCAACAATTTTGGGAAGCAATTACCCAGTAATTAGAGAAGAAGTTATAAAATTATTGGAAACTTGTGGGCCTGTTACTGGATTGTTACACGAGTCAGAAGTGCTTATTGCAAAAGAAATTAATAAACATATGCCAAATGTTGAAATGTTCCGTATGCTTGGCAGTGGTACAGAATCTGTAATGGCGGCTCTTAGAATTTCTAGAATTGCAACAGGCCATAAGAGAATTATAAAAGTTGGTGGCGCTTATCATGGATGGAGTGATCAGCTTGTATATGGACTAAAGATTCCAGGAAGCAGAGCTTTGCTTGAATCACATGGTATCCCAGGGAAAGCGTATAAACTTACAGATGAAGTTAGGCCAAACGACCTTAATATGCTTGAGGGAATGCTTAGAAAAAACAAAATCAAAGGTGGCACAGCAGCAGTTCTTGTTGAACCAGTTGGTCCAGAAAGTGGCACAAGACCAGTGGCACAAGAATACAACAAAGGCGTTAGACAGTTGTGCGACAAGTATGGCGCATTGTTAGTGTTTGACGAAGTAGTTACAGGATTTAGAGTTGGGCTTTCAGGAGCGCAAGGGTACTTTGATGTAGTTCCGGATCTTACTATCTTTGGCAAAATTGTTGCAGGCGGATATCCAGCAGCAGGTGGTGTTGGCGGAAAGAAAGAATATGCTGGTTTAATGGCAGCAGGTGTTGCAACTCTAGGCAAACACAGAGCTTATGTCGGTGGAACACTGGCAGCAAATCCACTTTCAGCTTTGGCAGGGTATACTGCAATCAAAGAGATAGCTAGAACAAACGCTTGTGAAATTGCAGGGCGTGCAGGTGACAGATTGGCAGATGGGCTAAAAGGTCTTTTAGATAAATATTCGCTACCATATGTAGTTTATAATCAGGGAAGTATCGTTCACCTTGAGTGTAGTGGTGCTATGAGCTTTGACTATTCTTCATACTCATTTATAAAATCTGCACTTGGGTTACTTAGAGATAAAGCAATGGTTACGGAGAGAAAAGACTCTATGGAAAGAATGGGCGCAGCTTACATGGCAAATGGTATTGTTACTTTGGCAGGAAGCAGATTGTATACATCAATGGCAGATACTGATGAAGTCATTGACCAAGGTTTGAATAGATTTGAAGAAGTATTTAAACATGTAGCAAAGACACAGAAGTGTGCAGGAAAGTAGTGAGGAGGCCAAATGTATGGGAACTTATATACTATCTCATGACATAGGAACCAGTTCAGATAAGGCAGTTTTGGTAAATTTTGAGGGTGATGTAATTGCGACTAGCACTGCGCCATATCCTACATACTATCCAAATCCAGCTTGGGTTGAACAAGATCCGGAGGATTATTGGAAAGCCGTAGCGGTTACAAGCCAGAACATAGTAAAAGAAAATAACATTGACCCTGACGATATAAAAGGAATAGTGTTTTCAACTCAGGCTCAGGGAATAATACCCGTAGATCAACAGGGCGATGTTCTATATAACAACATCACTTGGGTAGACGGCAGAGCACAGCAGCAGGCCGAAAATATTATGAAAAAGCTTGGCGGCAAAAAGATTTTTACCATGATTGCGGGAACTCCTATTATGGGTAAAGACTGCATAGCAAAAATAGTATGGCTCAAAGAAGAAAGACCGGAAATATATAAAAACACACATTTGATATTAGATGTAAATGGGTATCTAAAGTATAAATGCACAGGAAAGATGGTTGCTGAATTGTCAGGAGCCTCCTCCTATGGATTTGATTTGAAAAAGAAAACATGGATGTCAGTTATGAAGATGACTGGGGTTGATATGGAAAAACTTCCACCACTGGTATGCAGTACGGATTTGGTAGGCGGACTTACAGAAAAGGCAGCTAAGGAAATGGGACTTTCTGTTGGAACTCCAGTATTTGGTGGCTGTGATGATGTACAGGCGGCGGCAGTAGGTTCTGGCATGTGTGGTGACGGAGATGTCCATATTTATCTGGGAACTTCTGCATGGGTTGCGGCAACTAGCAAGACTGCGGATAAGTTCAAACATGGTGCTGCGGCAATACAAAGTGCAGACAAAGAAATGAACCTTATTGCGGGAATAACTGAATCGGCAGGGGCAAATATTGGGTGGCTTTGTGACCAGTTCTTTGCCAGTGAAAAGGAAGAATATGGAGATAAAATCTTTGAATATATGGACAAGGTAGTTCAGCAAATTCCTCCTGGCAGTGACCACTTGATTTGCACCCCTTGGATGCTGGGTGAAAGGTGTCCGGTTTCGTCAACGACGACTAGGGCAACGTTGTTCAACATAAATATGGGGCACACTAGGGAACATCTGATGCGCTCGGTCTATGAGGGAATAGGGTACAATCTAAGGTGGATACTTGAGAACTATTGTCAAGATTATGGCTTTGGCTGTGACAATTTCCGTATAATTGGCGGTGGCGCTTTGGACGATGCTTGGATGCAGATTATTGCAGACATTACTGGAAAGAATTTTTCTATTGTCAAAGATCCAAGAAATGCAGGAGCAGTAGGTGCAGCAGTAGTTGCCCTAATTGGTCTAGGTCAAATTGAAAGTTTTCAACATGCAAAGGATTTTGTAAAAATTATTAAGAAATATACACCAAATAAAGCAAATAAGGAAATATATGACAATGCTTTTTTGAGGTACAAAGAAATATACAAATCTCTTGAAAAGGCATATGAATGTGCCAACGGGGATAGATTTAGGGGTGGAAAAGATGTCTAAAGAAATTTATGAGTTAATTAAAAAATATGCAAATATGATGATGGAACAGGAATATTCAGTTGGGGAAAACCCAAGAATATATGTTAAGGCTGAAGGTTATTGTTTTGCTACTGTTGAGGGTGCAGATTTTGCCAACTTAATGGAAACCGATATCGGTCAAGTTGCTCTCCCAAATAGTATTGAAACCAAGCTGATTTTAGCGGACAATGATATAAATGCGCTGGTAGTTTCAAACACACCTTACTGTGACCAGTGCGCTAAGCAGGGAAAAGAAATTTACGCTGTTTTGGATGACATGGCACAAATTGTCGGATACAAAGTGGAAACAGTTGACTATAGCCAAGGTCAAGTGACAAAAGCACTAAAGAAGGCAACGGGCTGTTTGATAAAAGGTCAATACACTTTGTCAACAGGACGAAATCTGTATGAAGCGGTAGTAGCAATGACTGTTCTTGAGAAAGCGGCGGAAGTCTGCCTAAAGGTTGATGTTCTTGGCGGTGGCAAAAAGATACCGAAAATAGAAGCTGTATTAATGAGACAGATCTACAAGAAAAAGTACTCAAAGGCGGAGCAAACAGTGAAAACAGCCGAGCAAAAAGGTCAGGCTCAGCAGGAAATCCAAGCTGAGGCAAAGCCCATTTATGCAGTGAGCCCAGAGGAACAGGAAAAAAGGGAACGTTTAGTTGAATACGGAATAAAGTTAGTAAACTGTGGACTGGTTCAAGGAACATGGGGAAACTTATCTATGAGATTAGACGACAAATATATGCTAGTGACACCATCGGGGCTTGACTACACTAGGCTTACACCAGCAGATATGGTAAAGGTACAAATTGATTCTTTGGAGTATGATGGCGACAGGAAACCGACTTCGGAAAAAGGCCTACATGGCGGAATTTTTGCTAGCAGAAGTGGTATCGGTGCTGCAATTCACACTCATTCAAAATATTGCTCTATCTTTGCGGCAGCAGGGAAACCTATGCCAATCGAAGATCCTGAAATGCAAAAAATCTTTGGCAAATCGGTTGATATTGCAAAGTATGGTTTGCCTGGAACAAAAGGCCTAAGCAAAAATACTATTTCTGCTCTTGGTACTAATTTTGGCTGTATAATGACAAATCATGGAATGATTTGCTGTGGGGAAGATATGGAAACTGCTTTTAACAACTGTGTAAAACTAGAAGAATGTGGCAGGGAATATATTGAAAAAAGATTTGAAAGGATTTAACATGGCGAATAATATGGATATAAATGAAATCATGAAATCGCAACGGGAGTTTTTCCAACTTGGAAGAACGAAAAATGTTGAATATAGGAGGGCAGCTTTAGAGGGACTACGCATTGCTATTGAAGAAAATGAAGAGGAGATAATGGCGGCGCTAAAGGAAGATCTTGGCAAGTCAAATTATGAATCTTTTGAAACTGAAATTGGTATGGTTTACAGTGAACTTTCTTATATGTCAAGAAAAATAGAAGGTTTTGCAAGACCAAAACGTGTTGCAACTCCAATATCCAATTTCCCTTCCAGTAGCAGAATATACAAGGAGCCTTATGGCAGTGTGCTGATTATGTCACCTTGGAATTATCCATTTATGTTGACTATGGAGCCACTGATCGGAGCATTATCTGCGGGGAATTGTGCGGTTGTAAAGCCATCAAACTACTCAAAGGCAACGTCAATGGTCATAAGCAAAATAATCAATCAGGCTTTTGATCCTGAATACGTCTTTGCGGTTCAAGGTGGAAGGGAAGCAAATCAATCGCTGCTTGAAGAAAAATTTGACTATATTTTCTTTACTGGAGGAAAGGCTGTAGGTCGCAAGGTAATGGAGGCGGCAGCTAAAAATCTGACGCCTGTAACGTTGGAACTTGGGGGCAAAAGTCCTTGTATTGTAGACAAAACTGCCAATATCGACATGGCAGCTCGCCGAATTGTCTGGGGCAAATTCTTAAACTGTGGTCAAACTTGTGTGGCGCCGGACTATGTCTTAGTGGATAAAGAGGTAAAGGAACAACTTTGCGAAAGTCTAACAAAATATATTTACGCAATGTATGGTGAAAATCCACTGGAATCCAAAGACTACCCTAAAATCATAAACGAAAAACATTTTCAGCGCTTACGTGGATTGCTAGAATCTGATTGCGGTGATGGGGTTGATAATGAACCAGCTTGTATTGGCGGACAGTTTGATGTTATGGCAAATAAAATTGCTCCAACTATTTTGCCTAATGCAACATGGGAGTCAAAAGCAATGGCTGATGAAATCTTTGGACCAATTCTTCCGATTTTGGAATTTGACGATTTGACTGACGTCAAGGAAATGGTATGTAGCAGGCCAAAGCCACTAGCGCTATATCTTTTCACAACATCAAAAGGAACTGAAAGATATATTTTAAATAATATCTCATTTGGAGGTGGCTGTATAAATGATACCATTATGCACCTAGCCACATCGAGGATGCCTTTTGGTGGTGTCGGCGAAAGTGGTATGGGAAATTATCATGGAATATACAGTTTTGATACGTTTAGTCACCAAAAGAGCATATTGAAGAAAAGCAACTTAATTGACGTACCATTAAGGTACCCACCTTTTGGTCAAAGTCTGTGTTTGCTTAGGAAAGTGCTAAAATAATAAGAATATAGATACAGATCTGCTCGC
>JAVXAG010000044.1:11719-14215 GCA_036660615.1 Anaerovoracaceae bacterium | reverse complement strand
TTAAGAAGGTAAGTGTCGTAAAGGAAGGTATAATTGCCGGTAAAATTGGTACAGCTGGAATGCACGATATAACTGAAGGCGGAGTCCTTGGCGCAGTCTGGGAAATGTGCAACATTGCGGATTTGGGCGCTGAGCTTTGGGTTGAAAAGATACCTGTAGAAGTTGTAACGCAAAAGATTTGCAAACACTTTGACATAGACTATCTAAGACTTATTTCAAGTGGTTCAATGCTTATTGTAGCTTCAAAGGAGCAAAAAGATGAAATCCTTTCAAAGTTTGCAACAGAATCAATCAATGTTGCCTGCATCGGTCAGATTGCCACAAAAGAGAGAGGCATAGTTACAATAAATAATGGAGTTGAGGTGACAGTAGCGCCACCGAGAATGGACGAGTTATACAAAGTAGCAAAACCCATTTGACAACCATTTTTAAAATATAATTCAAAAACAGGCAGAAAGAACGGTAAAAACCCGCTAATTTTTCCAGCAAAAAAATAAAATCCTGATTTGCTCACAGAACCGCTCAAAAAGCACCGCCAGTGAGCAGATTGCATTTGCGGGTTTGCAAATAACTGGCGATAATGTTGATATATGACAAAAGATACCAATATATGGGCATCAACTGTTGTAAATACAACGGAATCAACTTGGCGGTAGAAGCATTGGCTTGCGATTTTGACAATTAATCCCTTGAAACCCATTAATATCTGAGAATCTGCTCACTGAGAGTGAAAAAAAGTCGATTCTGTGAGCAAAATCGATATTTATTTTTTTTCGGTACTTAATTACAGCGATAAGTGATAATGATTCTCATTATCAGTTTTGAAATCAGATTCGGATTCACTTCAGCCATCACTTTCGCGCTTGCCACTCAGGCCAGCGGCCGACGAGAACATTCTATGGGGAACGGCTCCCTTTGCCTTGTTAGTTTTTATCGCAAAGGCGGTGCTACGCACCTATGAAAACCTGCGGTTTTCCCACCGATCCCACCCACATATTTGTTTCTTAAACATTAGCATCATCACATCTCATTCATAAGAATTATATAAAGTTGCAAAACTTGTTTGACATACCATGCAAAAACCAATATAATATAGATTAGCGATTGCCCTTAAAAAGCTCCGCCTGGTATGGTTTGGGTCCTGCGCAATAGGATGCCGTGAACCTTGTCAGGTCCGGAAGGAAGCAGCAATAAGCGGAAGTTCTTATGTGCCGCAGATTAGCCTTCTCCAACACCCTGCGGAGCTTTTTAAGGGCATTTTCTGTACTATAAACAAAGGAGGCAGAGATGTATACAGCACTTTATAGATCACAAAGGCCAGAAGTTTTTTCAGAAATACTTGGTCAAGAACATATAGTGAAAATTTTAAAAAACCAAATAAAGACAAATACGGTTAGCCATGCTTATCTTTTTTGTGGTACAAGAGGGACAGGAAAGACTACGACAGCTAGAATACTGGCAAAAGCAGTAAACTGTTTGGACGAGGGAGAACGACCTTGCGGCCATTGTGCAAATTGCTTGGACATAAAAGAAGGCAATTTTATGGACGTAATCGAGATTGACGCAGCTTCCAATAACGGAGTAGAAAATATTAGAGATCTTCGAGAAAGCGTCAAATATCCACCAGCAGTTGGAAAGAAAAAAGTTTACATTATAGATGAAGTACATATGCTTTCTATAGGCGCTTCCAATGCCTTGTTAAAAACATTGGAAGAACCACCAGAGAACGTTATGTTTATTTTGGCAACGACAGATCCGCAAAAATTGCCGGCAACTATTTTGTCCAGATGTATGAGATTAGACTTTAAAAGAGTACCAGAAAAAATAATAGCAGAAGATATGGGTAGAATTTGTAAATCAAGGGGCATAGAGATTACCGATAGCGCATTGAGACTATTGGCAACCAATGCAGATGGCTCTGTAAGAGACGGATTAAGCCTTTTGGACCAATGCCTTGGGGCAGGAGAAAAGCACCTAGATAGAGATATTATACTAGAGTTTTTGGGAACAGTTTCCGAAGAATTCTTCTTGGATTTGACCGATGCCGTTTCATTACATAATGTTGCAGAAGGATTGATACTTCTAGAAAAAGCATTATGCCAAGGCAAAGACGTAAAACAAATTATGAAAGATTGGATGGCACATTACCGTTGCCTTTTGATAACAAAATATATAAAAAATCCTGAGGATATGTTGAACCTATCTACAGAAAATATAGAGCGCCTAAAACAACAGAGCAGTCAGGTATCACTTGAGGAAATAAATAACGGTGTAATAACATTGTCAAAGACAATAAACGACGCTAGATTTTCCACACAGCCAAGAATACTTCTTGAGTTGGCAATTGTTACTTTGGCAACAGGACTTAGCGAGGCAACATTGCAACCTATGGCTAGAACCACAGCAACAGCACAGGTTTCCCAGTCAAAACAAAAGGAAAAACCTTCCGTTAAAAAAGAAAATACAGAAAGTGGGAATTTGCCTACAGAGAAGGTG
>JAVXAG010000044.1:0-11619 GCA_036660615.1 Anaerovoracaceae bacterium | reverse complement strand
GAAGAAGTCAATGACAGAGAGTTTATAGTTATTGCACAAAATGATTTTACAAAACAATATGTAGAAAAAAACAAAGAGAATTTAGAAACTATGATGGAAAGGCAGATGGGTAGAAAATTAATGCTCAATTGCAAAACAGAAGAGCAAGATGATAATATGTCAAATACTGATACAGCAGAAAAAATTGCTAAAAGCATAGAAGACGAACTTGGCATTACAGTAGAAATAGAATAATTAAATGAGAATTTAGGAGGAAAAATAACATGGGAAAAGGTATGAGAGCAGGTAAAAAACCTAGTGGCGGTGGCGGCGGTATGCAGAAACAAATGCAACAGATGCAGGCTATGCAAAAGCAAATGGAGATGATGCAGGCAGAAATCGATGAAAAAGAAATCACTACAACTTCAGGTGGTGGAGCTGTAAGCGTTACAGTAAGCGGTAAAAAAGAAATTACTGCACTTACAATAGACAAAGAAGTAGTTGATCCAGACGATGTTGAAATGCTACAAGATTTGATTATTGTTGCAGTAAACGAAGGTCTAAGACAAATTGATGAACTATCAAACAATGAAATGAGTAAGCTGACAGGAGGCTTAAATATCCCTGGATTGGTGTAAAAAATGGCACAGTATGCAAAACCTTTGGGTAGATTAATAAGCGAACTTTCGAAGCTACCTGGAATAGGTGGCAAAACAGCACAGAGATTGGCTTTTTATATTTTGTCATTAGAGGATAAAGAAGCGGAAAACTTGGCTTCTTCCATAGTGGAAGCCAAGAAATCAATGAAATATTGTTCGGTTTGTGGCAACTTGACTGATCAGGATCCATGTAATATTTGTACAGATCCAAGGAGACGCAACGACGTTATTTGTGTTGTTGAAAACGCAAAAGATGTTATGGCAATGGAAAGAATAAAGGAGTTTCAGGGCCTTTATCACGTACTTCATGGAGCCATATCCCCAATGGAGGGGATCGGCCCAGAAGATATTAACCTTAAGCAGTTAATCATCAGGTTACAGCAAAGCGACGTAAAAGAAATCATTTTAGCAACCAACCCTAACATAGAGGGGGAAGCAACCGCAATGTACATAGCTAGACTTATTAAACCATCCGGAATAAAAGTCACTAGAATAGCTCATGGAATTCCAGTCGGTGGCGACCTTGAGTATGCTGATGAAGTAACTCTGTTAAAAGCAATGGAAGGTAGAAGAGAACTATAAACATAGATTCTTTTCCTTGGCAACTTTAATTAAATAAGAATATTTTGCTTCTGCAGCCAATAGGTTATATGAAGCAAAATCCACTGCTGACTCGTCGGTCAATTCGTTGAAAGTGGAAACAGCCTGTTCCAAATCGGAGTGGGCTTTTTTTATTGAAGTAAAGATTTCCTCTCTTTCGTTTGTATGAGTGAATATCATAACCATCACGCCTTTCAAAATATATTTAATTCTATTTTATTCCAAACAATCATATTTTATACAATGTAGGTAAAGAAATATGAAAGGGGCAAAACATATGGAATTTAATTTTGGTGTCTTTTTGACTTTTGGAGGAGCATTAATATTGATTTTTTTGCTAGGGAAAGCTTTGGTTGTACCAATAAAAGTGGTTTTGAAAGTGATTTTGAATAGCATAATAGGTGCGGTTGCGTTGATAGTGCTAAATATATTTGGAGGCAAGCTGGGGCTTTTATTGCCGATTAACGTTTTGAATGCTTTGATAGTAGGCATATTAGGAGTGCCTGGGGTAATAATGCTAATAGTTTTTTGTAACAGTTAAACCTTTTCATATCCCAAAGAAAGTATGCGGACAAAAAAATATCAGGCAGTGTAATTACTGCCCGATATATAAATTCTATTTTAATGCTTTACGAGAAGATACCAAGTTTGAAGAATGTGTCAATCTGTCCAACTAAGATTAGAAGCATTATAGGTGGTACAACCCATTTTATACAGAATTGGAAGAACTTTTGAGTTCTAAAATCACCTTCGCTTGATCTAATTTCTTCATTTAGATATCCAGGCTTTATCCAACCAAATATGATTGCCATGAATAATGCGCCAAGAGGCATCAATATTCCTTCTGATACTAAGTCAAATGTGTCTAACCAACATCCTTGACCAAGAATCTGAGGAAGTCCATTAGTTCCAAGACCGTCTATTGATACAAACACAGCTTCGACAGCCATTAATAATCCAATGATAATAACAACAGCATTTCTGTTTGTTGCTTTTCCTTGGTCTTCACGTTTATCAGTAACAACAGCACTAACTGTTTCAAGTAGTGAAATTGATGATGTGATAGCAGCGATAAATACTAGTACATATAGTAAGAATCCAAAGAATGGACCAGCTGCTCCCATTGAAGCAAATACTGATTGTAATGTTACAAATAATAATCCTGGGCCACCTGCTGGGTCAAGACCGGAAGCAAATACTGCAGGCATTACTGCAAGACCAGCCATTATGGCAATAGTTGTGTCAGCGATTGGAATGATAAATGAGTTTCTTTCCAAGCTTTCTTTTTTGCTCAAATATGATCCGTATGTAATCATAGCACCCATGCCAAGGGATAATGAGAAGAACATCTGACCACCGGCAGTAGCTAATACAGTTACCCACCCAAGGCCTTTGAATACTTCAAAGTTTGGCTTAAACATAAATTCTAGTCCAGCACCAGCTCCTGGCATAGTTACACTTCTTGCAATTATTATAACTAACATAATAAATAGTGCAGGCATAGCAATCTTTGTAAATTTTTCAATACCACTGGATACACCGGCTCTTACAATCAAAATTGTTAATACTATGAAAATCAAAGTATATAATACACTCTGGAATTGGTCACCATAGAAATTTGAGAAGAATGTATCACTAGCAGCGCCATTTACGCCCCAACTAGCGCCAAACATATCACCAAAGTTAGCAACTGCGTATTTTATGCAATAGCCACCTAGCATAGTGTAGAATGACATAATTAGGAATGGAGCGGCTACGCCCATCCAACCAACAAATTTATATTTTTTGCCAAGTGATTCATAAGCGCCAACTACACCTTTACGGGACTTACGTCCTAAGGATAGTTCAGCCATCATAATTATAAATCCAACAAATACTACTAATAATAAGTATAAAAGTAAAAATGCGAAACCGCCATTATTACCCATCTTGTATGGGAACCCCCATAAATTACCTAGTCCAACAGCGGAGCCAACAGCAGCCATCAAAAAGCCGAAATTACTTCCCCATTGTCCTTTCTTTTCTTGTTCCATTTTCAGTCCTCCTAAAAAAATTTAAATATTAAATAATATCAAATAAAATATACATATTATTATACTCAATGTATGAAAAGTTGTCAACAAAAACAATTAAAATAAAATAAATTGTTTTTGAACACAAAAAACCAACTTGAAACAATGATGTTATAACAGAAAATGGCTGTATTTATGGCGAATTTATGGTACAATATAACTAATATCGTTGAAAAGGCATAAATAAGCACTGCAGGCGAAAACGTTGATATATTAGATGATATATTATTAGTATTGAAAGAGGTAGTAAAATGGCTATAGAAAAAGTAAGAAAATATTTTGCAGAATTAGGAATCGCAGACAAGATACAGGAATTTGAAGTGTCTAGTGCTACGGTGGATTTGGCAGCAGAAGCTGTAGGAGTAATTGGAGCTAGAATATGCAAAACTTTGTCATTTAAAGTTGGTGAAGATTGTATATTAATACAGACAGCTGGAGATACAAAAGTAGACAATAGTAAATATAAACATTTCTTTGGAGCGAAAGCAAAGATGTTGAGCTTTGATGAAGTGGTAGAGTATACTGGCCACGAAGTTGGTGGAGTTTGTGCATTTGCCATAGAGAACCCTAGGGTAAAAGTATATTGCGACGTTTCGATGAAAAGATTTGACACAGTGTTTCCGGCATGTGGCAGTAGCAATAGCGCAATAGAGTTGACATGCGATGAACTTTTTGAGTATTCAAAGTCACTTGAGTGGATTGACGTTTGTAAAATCCCAGAATAAATTATGATTTCATTTGAAAGGTGAAAGATGGAAATATTAAACGACGACAATAAAATAAAAAAAGAGCTAAAGAGAATTATTATACTTTGCATAGGAGCAGCATTAATAGCTTTCAATATTAAGAGTTTTGTTAGAACAGGCGGGCTTTTCCCAGGAGGATTTAGCGGAATTACAATTCTAGCACAACAAATTGCATCGACTTTTTTTAACATTACAATACCATATTCAGTAATATATATACCTATTAACTTGATACCAATGTATATTGGTTTTAAATATATAGGGAAAAAATTCACATTGTACTCATTCTTTGTAATAGCACTTAGCAGCGTTTTGACAGACCTTATGCCTGCAGTGACAATAACATATGATACATTGTTGATATGTATATTTGGTGGATTGATAAATGGATTTGCTATTAGTATATGCTTGTTTGTAGGCGCTTCGGCAGGTGGTACCGATTTCATCTCGATATTTTTGGCTGAGAAAAAAGGTATAGATGCATGGAACTACATACTTATGGGTAACGTAGCAATACTATCAATTGCTGGGGTACTGTTTGGATTTGACAAAGCATTGTACTCCATAATTTTTCAATTTTGTACAACACAGGTGATTCAAATACTGTATAAGAGGTATCAAAAACATACACTGTGGATTATTACAGAAAAACCAAACGCAGTATATGGAAGAATAAAAGAAATAACACACCACGATGCCACTATATTCAAAGGGATTGGGTGCTTTGAGGGAACAGAAAGAAACATGGTATATTCAGTTGTTTCCAGCGAAGAAGTGAGCAAAGTAATAAAAGAAATAAAAACCGTAGACGAGAAAGCCTTTATAAATGTAATAAAAACAGAAGAACTAAACGGAAGATTTTATAAGAGGCCAAAAGACTAGGGAAGGACATAGATTTTGAACGAGTTTAAACTAGTATCGGACTATAAAATGCTAGGAGATCAACCTGAGGCAGTAAAAAAATTAACCTCAGGAGTTTTGCGTGGAGATAGATATCAAACATTGATGGGCGTAACAGGTTCAGGAAAGACCTTCACAATGGCAAATGTCATTGAGCAAGTGCAAAAACCAACATTGATTATTTCACACAACAAAACATTGGCAGCCCAATTACATGGCGAATTTAAAGAATACTTCCCTGATAATGCGGTGGAGTATTTTGTTTCATATTACGACTATTATCAGCCAGAGGCATACGTTCCGTCTACAGACACATACATCGAAAAAGATTCTGACATCAACGAAGAAATAGAAAAGTTACGTCACTCAGCGACAGCTGCTTTGGCAGAAAGAAGAGATGTAATAATCGTTGCCAGTGTTTCGTGTATCTATGGACTAGGTAGTCCTTTTGACTACGAAAATCAAATGCTTTCATTAAGACCAGGTATGGAAAAGAACAGAAATGACATATTAAGAAAGCTAGTAGATATTCAATACAATCGGAATGACCTTAGTTTTGAGCGAGGAACATTTAGAGTAAGAGGAGACGTTATAGACGTTTTTCCAGCGGGATCAGATAAAGCGATTAGAATTGAACTCTTTGGCGACGAGATAGAAGCGATAAAAGAAATGAATCCTTTGACAGGAGAAATACTAGGACTGAGAAATCACATTGCAATTTTTCCGGCGTCACATTATGTAACGTCAAAAGAAAATATGGAGAAGGCATTAGTTACTATAGAAAAAGAACTTCAAGAGAGAGTTACATGGTTCAAAGACAGAGGAAAACTTTTGGAGGCTCAACGAATTGAACAAAGAACCAGATACGATTTGGAAATGCTTAGAGAAATCGGAACTTGTAAGGGAATAGAAAACTATTCAAGACATATAAATGGATTGACTCCAGGGACAAGACCTTACACACTTATAGACTATTTCCCTGACGACTTTTTGATAATGATAGATGAGTCACACGTTATGTTGCCACAACTTCGTGCAATGTATGCAGGAGACAGATCGAGGAAATCCTCTTTAGTTGACTATGGATTTAGACTTCCATCGGCACTTGACAATAGACCATTGCAATTTCCTGAATTCGAAGAACTGGCAAAGCAAACAATATATGTAAGCGCAACGCCAGCCCAAATCGAGAGAGAAAGAGCGGGAGGAATTACCGCAGAACAAATAATAAGACCGACAGGGCTACTTGATCCTATAATTGAAGTTAGAAAAACAGAAGGTCAAATTGATGATTTGATTGGAGAGATAAAGAAAACAATTGCAAAAGGAGAGAGAACCTTTGTAACCACTTTGACAAAGAAAATGTCTGAGAGCTTAACTGACTATTTAAGTGGAGTTGGGATAAAAGTAAGATATCTTCATTCCGAAGTCGTGACACTGGAAAGATTGGAAATAATCAGGGATCTAAGACTTGGTGTATTTGATGTACTTGTGGGTATAAATCTACTGAGAGAAGGACTGGATATACCGGAAGTTTCCCTAGTTGCCATTTTAGATGCTGACAAAGAGGGTTTCCTTAGAACGGACACTTCCTTGATACAGACCATAGGCAGAGCGGCCAGAAACATTGACGGTCGAGTAATTATGTATGGCGACAGAATAAGCAAGGCAATGAAAATTGCTATAGATGAAACCGATAGAAGAAGAAAGATACAAAACCAATATAATGAAGATAACGGCATTACGCCCACAACTATAAGAAAATCCATAAGGGCTATTATAGAAGCTACCAAAGTGGCTGAAGACGAAGGAAAATACCAAGGCAAAAGTCCTCTGGAACTTACAAAGAAAGAACTTGCTGACTATGTAAAAAAACTTGAGAAAGAAATGAAACAGGCTGCATCAGACTTACAGTTTGAAAGAGCAGCAGAATTGAGAGATCAGGTTTTTGAGTATAAAGTAAGACTATAACATTTAAAGGAGAACTAATGGCAAACGAGATATATATAAAAGGAGCCAATGAAAATAATTTAAAAAATATAGATGTTAAGATACCGCGAGATAAATTGGTGGTTTTGACTGGGTTATCAGGCTCAGGAAAATCATCTTTAGCTTTTGATACAATTTATGCAGAAGGACAAAGACGATATGTAGAAAGCTTATCATCTTACGCAAGACAGTTTCTGGGTCAAATGGAAAAACCAGACGTAGAATTTATAGAAGGGTTGTCACCGGCAATTTCTATAGACCAAAAGACCACAAGCAAAAACCCTCGTTCCACAGTGGGAACGGTAACGGAGATACACGATTATTTAAGATTGCTTTATGCAAGAATAGGGAAACCACACTGTCCAGTTTGTGGACAACCGATCACCAGTCAATCAGTAGACCAGATGGTTGATACTTTGATGAGCCTTGAAGAGGGTACAAAGGTAATGGTTTTGGCACCAGTTGTAAGACAAAGAAAAGGTGAACACGAAAAAATAATCGATAGAATCAGAAAAGAAGGTTTTACTAGAGTAAGAATCGATGGAGAAATCCACTTGATAAACGAAGATGAAATTTCACTGGAAAAAACATATAAACACACTATTGAAATTGTAGTGGATAGAATTATAATAAAAGAAGGTCAGGAAAGCAGACTTGCAGAAGCTGTGGAGCTTGCCATGGTTCATGGAGATGGTTTGGTTGGAGCAGAAATAATTACGCCAGACAAGACTTACGAAAAAACTTTTAGTACAAAATTGGCTTGTCCAATACATGGAGTCAGTATAGAGGAGCTTGAACCGAGGATGTTTTCATTTAACAGCCCTTTTGGTGCGTGTCCAACTTGTAACGGACTTGGGTTCACGCAGAAGTTAGAACCGAATTTGATTATTGACGTAGACAAAAGCATTGGAGAGGGAGCCCTTGGAAATATATTTGCCTCTATGGAAATCACAGGATTTTATAGGCAGATGATTGAAGCATTGGCAAAAGACCATAAAGTCGATTTATTCACGCCTTACAAAGATTTGCCAGAGAAGTTTATACAGGAACTGCTGTATGGAACTGGTGAAAGACATATAAAATACTACTATGAAAGCAGAAATAATGGGTCGAAATCTTATCGAGATCATCCTTTTGAAGGGGTGATTAATAATCTGGAGAGAAGATACAGAGAGACAAACTCGGATTTTATAAAAGAGAAGATGGCAAAATATATGTCCGTAAAGCCTTGTACAGACTGTGGCGGCAAAAGGTTAAAACCAGAAGTTTTGGCAGTAACAGTAGATGGGAAAAACATTGCGGAATTGTCGGATATGCCTATTAGAGAAGCGCTGAAATTTGTCAATGGGCTGGTGTTATCTGAAAAAGATCAGATGATAGGGAATCAAATTCTAAAGGAAATAAAAGCCAGACTCAAGTTTTTAATTGATGTAGGTCTAAATTATTTGACACTATCGAGAGCATCGGGTACACTTTCTGGAGGGGAATCTCAGAGAATACGACTTGCAACACAAATCGGGTCAAGCTTGATGGGGGTTCTATATATTTTGGACGAGCCAAGCATTGGACTTCACCAAAAAGATAATGGGAAACTTTTGGAAACCTTGAGAAGACTGACAGATTTGGGCAATACTTTGATTGTAGTCGAACACGATGAAGATACAATGTATGCGGCGGATCACATAATTGACATAGGCCCCGGCGCTGGAGTAAACGGCGGGAACCTAGTTGCACAGGGAACTGTAGAGGATATTATGGCTTGCAAAGAATCTATAACAGGCCAGTATTTGTCCGGAGCAAAGAAAATAGACGTGCCAAAGACAAGACGAGAAGGAAATGGCGACTATATAAAAATAACTGATGCTTATGAAAATAATTTGCAACATATAGATGTAGATATTCCTTTGGGTAAATTTGTCTGCGTGACGGGAGTTTCTGGTTCAGGCAAAAGTAGTTTGATTAATGAAATCTTGTATAATGGGGTTTCGGCAGAAATAAACCACTCAAAACACGTAGCTGGCAAACATGGAGAAATCCTTGGAATAGAAAATATTGATAAAATAATTGACATAAATCAGTCACCAATAGGTAGAACGCCTAGGTCAAATCCTGCAACGTATACAGGAATGTTTACTGCTATTAGAGATTTGTTCGCATCACTTCCAGAAGCTAAGATTAGAGGCTATGCAAAAGGCCGATTTAGTTTTAATGTAAAAGGTGGCAGATGCGAGGCATGCAATGGTGATGGAATAATAAAAATAGAAATGCATTTTTTGCCCGATGTTTACGTTCCATGTGAAGTGTGCAAAGGAAAAAGATACAATAGAGAAACTTTGGAAGTAAGATATAAAGGAAAGAATATATACGACATTCTGGATATGACGGTAGAAGAAGCAAAAGAATTCTTTAAAAACATACCAACTATGTCAAGGCAACTGAAAACATTAGACGAAGTAGGCCTTGATTATATAAAACTCGGACAGCCCTCCACCGAACTTTCGGGCGGCGAGGCTCAAAGGGTAAAGCTGGCAACAGAATTGTCAAAGAGAAGTACAGGGAAGACTTTATACATTTTGGACGAGCCAACCACAGGACTTCACTTTGCCGATGTTGATAAATTACTGCTTGTTTTGGACAAGCTGGTCGATGCAGGAAACACTGTAGTAGTAATAGAACATAATTTGGATGTAATAAAAAGAGCAGATTATGTAATCGATCTTGGTCCCGATGGTGGAGACAGAGGTGGAAACATTGTGGCTACAGGAACGCCAGAAGATATTGCAAAAGCAAAAGGCTCATATACTGGTGAATTCTTGAAGAAAATGTTGAGATAGTACAAAATATGTCTACAACGAAAAAAGGAGAAAATCCAATGGAAAACAAAATCAACCTAACCATGCTAACAGATTTTTATGAAATCACCATGGCTAATGGTTACTTTAAGTCGGATATGGTAGAAAACATCGCTTATTTCGATATGTTTTTTAGAAATGTCCCAGACGGTGGTGGCTTTGCCATCATGGCAGGTATTGAACAGGTAATCGATTATTTATCGAATCTTAAATTCACAGAGGAAGATATAGAGTTCCTTAGGAAAAAGGAAATGTTTTGCGAAGAATTCCTCGATTACTTAAGAAATTTCAAATTTGTTTGTGATGTATGGGCAGTGCCTGAAGGAACTCCAATATTTCCACATGAACCGATTATTACGGTAAAAGGGCCGGTAATACAAGCCCAATTTGTGGAGACTATGATTTTGCTAATAGTAAATCACCAGAGTCTTATAGCCACAAAGGCAAACAGAATTGTCAGATCAGCACAGGGCAGACCTGTAATGGAATTTGGTACAAGAAGAGCCCATGGTGTAGCGGCTGCAATATATGGGGCAAGGGCTGCCTATATTGGTGGTTGTGCGGGAACAGCGTGTGCCATTGCTGACAGGGATTACGGAATCGCTGCCCTTGGTACTATGGCTCATAGTTGGGTGCAGATGTATGAAAATGAGTATGAGGCTTTTAAGAAATACGCAGAAATTTACCCAGGCAACTGTGTACTGTTGGTGGACACATATAATGTACTAAAGTCGGGAGTACCGGCTGCAATAAAAGTTTTTAAAGAGATGAAATGCTCAAAGATGGGTATAAGAATTGACAGCGGAGACGTTGCCTATCTTACTAAGAAGGCAAGAAAGATGTTAGACGACGCAGGTCTAAAAGACTGTACCATTGTTGTTTCTAATTCTCTTGATGAATATATAATTCGTGATATCATCTTAGAGGGTGCAAAGATAGATTCATTTGGTGTAGGCGAAAGACTTATAACTGCCAAATCGGAACCAGTTTTTGGAGGGGTATACAAACTATCCGCCTTGGAGGTAGATGGTGTTATGATTCCAAAGATAAAAATATCGGAAAATGTAGAGAAAATTACTAACCCAGGGTTTAAAACGTTATATAGATTGTTTGACAAAGATACAAACAAAGCAATAGCTGATGTACTTACTCTTGATGGAGAAAAAATACCAGAGATGGACAACTACGAAATATTTGATCCTAATGCAATTTGGAAGAGAAAGAGACTTTCCAACTTCTATGCAAGGAATATTAGGGTGCAATTGTTTGAAAAAGGCAAATGTGTATACAAAAATCCTACTATTGATGAAATAAAAACCCACTGCAAGGAACAAGTTGACACAATGTGGGACGAAATGTTAAGGTTTGAAAATCCACAAACATATTACGTGGATCTATCACAGAATTTATGGAATGTTAAAAACAAACTGCTGGAAATGCACTCAATTTAAACATTTTAGTAAAAAAGTACTAGATAATAAGTTTATAAAAGTACTATAAAATAATACTTTTGTATCATTGTAAAATTATCGCAAGATTCATATAATCTACTCGTAACATAGAAATGTGTTACGAGTTTTTTATTTTTATTTTACTATTTTATATTTAATAGGAGGACTTATTATGGGTAAAAAGATACCTATGTGGCAATGCCTTTTGGCTTTATTGTTCACACTTTGCTCACTATCGTATTCACTGAACGTATTCGGAATGATTTTCGGAGAATCAGTGGGATGCTCCTACGGAGAAGTACATGTACCGCTAATCGCTTCATGTATTTTCGCTTCAGTTATAGCCATTGCAAATGGATATAAATGGGCAT
>JAVXAG010000043.1:0-14221 GCA_036660615.1 Anaerovoracaceae bacterium | reverse complement strand
CTATTAGATAATAAAAAACTCTGTCAATAGGCAGAGTTTTTTGATATAATCGTAACAGTAAAGACTTGAAAAGAGCCTACAAAAGAAAGGCCTATAGATGAGAAAAATATTAAATGTTGAATACGCAACAATTCATGGTGCATATTGGATGTACTACGGAGTTATTTGCAGCTTCGCTTCAGTATTCTTATTAGCAAAAGATTACTCTAATTCCAGCATTGGTTTGATACTGGCTGTTGGCAATATAGTAGCCGTAATTTTGCAACCATTGATTGCAGATTTTGCTGATAGAGCACAGAAAATTTCACTAATTGGCATTACACAGTTAATCGGAGTTTTACTCATTGTTTTGACTGCGGTGATGTTTTTCTTTGAGCAAAAATCCATTGCATTGTCAGTAGTTTTTGTATTATTAGTTGGTTGGTTAACCGTAGTTCAACCACTGATTAATACACTGAATTTCAAACTGGAAGAAAGTGGCATACACATTAATTTTGGAGTGGCAAGAAGCCTTGGCTCGTTGGCATATTCGGTTTTGTGCGCATTTCTTGGGACAATTGTAGAAAATTTTGGAGTTATTGCCATTCCTATTTCTGGGGAAATAGTTTTGGCTATGTTGTTAATTAGCTTATGGCTCACAAACAAACATTATAAAAAAGCATGTGCCTTGGCTAGTGATGGCTCCTGCAAAATAAATAAAAACAAAGAGGAAACCATAGAAACAACAGAAGAAATAATCACATTGATTGATTTCGTCAAGAAAAATAAAGTGTTTATAGTCGTCAGCCTTGGAATAGTAGGACTGTTTTTTAGTAATGCAATATTAAATAATTTTATGATGCAAATAGTGTCAAATGTGGGCGGAGACAGTGGCGATATGGGGAGAATTTTTTCCGTAATGGCCGCTCTTGAGATACCAACTATGGTATTGTTTGATAATATCAGAAGAAAATTTAGCTGCAAGTTTTTGTTAAAGGTAGCCTCAGTCGGATTTGTAGCAAAAATCGGATTGTGCTTTTTGGCAAAATCAGTGATAACACTTTTCATTGCACAAGGGATGCAGCTGTTTTCCTTTGCATTATTTTTGCCAGCGATGGTCCATTTTATAGACGAAGCCATGGAAAAAGGTGAGGCAGTAAAGGGACAAGCCTTATTCATAATAATGATAACAGTATCAACAGTGTTTGCAAGTTTTATTGGAGGGATAATACTTGACGCAAGTGGTGCGAAGATGCTATTGTTAGTATCAACATTAGTTACAGCAATAGGAGCAGTAGTAATAGTAGGGGCAATAGACAAAGTGAAAATGAAATAAAATTAAAGGGGAAAAAATATGGGAAAGAAAAGAATAGGGAAAGTATTCATAATCATAACGATTATTTTTACAATGATTTTTACAGCAACGGTAACATCTGTTGGAAAGAGTCAGGGGCAGAAAGCTACGCAGACAACGGATAAACTATACACAGTAATAAAAGAATATAATTTTGAAGGCAAAAAACTTGGAGTTGAATTAGGTTATGGGGAAATTCCATGGAAGATTGGTTCATATAGAGATGGAGATAGAAAAGCCACTGAGGGAAGCAAAAAATATGTAGTATGTCCTTTTTCTAAAGAAAGAAACGAAGAACAGTGGAACGGTGAGGCACTGATGCTTGATAATGACGGTTGGATATCAATCCCAAGAGAAGGGAACCCAGCTATAAGTTTCTGGATGTATCATCAAAAAACAGATTCATTAGCCAATGACTGGATACAGGTAGTTGTTAATGAGGCTTTGGAATATGAAAAATTGCAGTGTAATATGACAAGATATGGCGAAGAAAAAGGTTGGGAGCAATACTTTATTGATTTGTCAAAATACAAGGGGAAAAAAATAAAAATTCAGCTTGCTGGAGTTTTTGATCAAAAATATCCAATGAAAGAAAGGTATATGCTAGTTGATGATGTTGCATTAGTAAATATGACATTAGCGCCAGTTGACACTTTGAAATTAGAGGGCGAACGATACGACGACCAACCGTTGCCTACCTTATTTACAAAAAGTAGTGAAGAATATGATAATATAAAAATAAGACTAAATGATAAAATGGCACCTCCCACAGGATTAAGTGCTACAGCAAACTCCGGTAGCCAAATTTGGGAAAACCAATTGGGGAAACAATATGCATTTGATTGTGTGGTACCTGGAACAAACTTAAGAAGTGCAATAAGTGCTGCAAAGATAAGCAAAAAGGTGTCCAACAGACCTTATTTTATTGAGCTGTCAAATGGCAAATATACTATTGCTACAAAATCTTTAAATGCTAGAATTCATTATATAGTAGACGAAGACATCAACGATACATACAAAATATACTCTGGTGAGGAAATAGAACTAAATGGTGGAGAGACCATTTATGCTCAGACATTTTCAAATGATTATTCTATTAAAAAAAGCGAAGTGACTGAATTATATGTACCGAAAAAGTTTACAGCAGATGTAAACTCAAACCAAGAACAGGGAAAAGTTTTCAAAAAAGACATTTCTGTAACTTTGTCAAACAAAGATAATTTAGAGATGTACTATACTGTTAATGGAGTATGCCCAGTTGAAGAAAATGGCAAAATTATAGGAACCTTGTATGAAAAGCCAATTCTTATCAAGGAAAATGCCGATATTACGGCAGTAACCGTAAAGGATGGTCATATTACGGGAAGGCAATGTGTCTTTAGTTATAAAGTTGAGAAAAAAGATATATTTGAGAGTAACGATACATATAAAAAAGCCACTGCCCTAAGTTTACCTTTTAAAATAAATGCGAATATTACTTCTGGAAAAGATGTTGATATTTATTCTTTTTATTCCCAAGGAGGACGTATTTCCGTAAGATTTGATTATCAGTCAGATATATTTGGCGACTACATAATTCAGCTTATTGATGAAAATGGTAAAGTAATACAAAAAAATAAAGCTACAAAAGACTATGGATTTTCTACAAAAGTTAAAAAAGGGAAATACTATATCAAAGTCCTAGGAAAAGGTGGAGAATATCAACTCTGGGTGTCAAAGGCCAGAACTAGTGGCGGTTATGACTTTTCGGAAATGAATATGCTTACGTCGTCTTTGCACAGCAAATCTCCGTATAAAATGGACTCGACGTCCAACATGAATGATGGAGGTAGCTATGAACTCGCCATGGCATATTTGTCAAGTTGGAGAGGGCCTGTTTTAGAGAAAGACGATCCATATGTGGCAAAAACTGACGATGATGGCGTGCCAGATGAAAGCAAGATGCTATACAAAACACCACCAGCTCGTTTCCATCTCCAAAATGCCATATGCTTGAATCCAATAGAAAAAAGAACGAGTGAAGGTGTGAATTATATTAAATCGGCATTGATTACTTACGGTGCAGTGCAGATAGATTATTGTACAAACGACGACTACTACAATTATGAAAAAAACCAAAGCTATTTTTATCTACCTTGGAAAGAAGCAATAAGCAACCATGATGTTTGTGTAGTTGGCTATGACGATAATGTTCCAAAAGAAAAATTTAAAACTGGGCAAGGACTTATGCCTAAAAATGACGGGGCATTTATAGTAAAAAATAGTTGGGGAACAAAATTTGGAGACAAAGGGTATTTCTATATTTCATATGAAAGTTTTGGTGTGGGAATGGGTGTGCCAACAGTGTATCTGGCAGATGAAACTGCGGATAACTACAATATGATTTACGAATACGATATCAATGGACTTACCGATATTGTTTCTTCTCATAATGAAATTTGTTATAGCAAAAACGTTTTCCATGCTGAAAAAGAGCAGTTACTAAAAGCCATATCTTTCTATGCTGTTTCACCTAATCAAACTTATGATTTTTATGTAAAGATAGGTGATGATAAAGAAAAACATGTGGCTACTACTAAGAAAAATAACTGTGGATACTATACAGTAAAAATAAGCGATTTGAATTTACCTGCCAATACTGACTTTGAAATAATTATGAGGGTGAAAGCACCGGATAAAAAAGTTGGTGAAGTTGGCGTTGAATACCCGATAAAAGAGTATAGCGATAGAGCTACTGCAAAGTCTGGTCAAAGTTATTTTAGCGATGACGGACAAAGTTGGGAGGATTTCAGCCAGGAAAACTGCGGCAATTTCTGTATAAAAGCATTTGCCGTTGACAAGACATTGCCTATGGGCACCGTCGCACGAGGTGTCAAGGATCAAGGAACTACTACAAAAGTATTTGCCCCAGAAGAAACTAGTGGAATGGAAGTGGGCAATTACCATTTTTCCTATAAATCAAAAGAAGCAATAAAGAATGCTATGGCGAAAGGAAATGGAAGTCGAGTGCCGCTAGTACAATTTAAAAAAACAGATAAGCAAACTTCTTTTAAGAAGCTTCCTGAATCTTTTGACCTTAGAAAAATAGGGGCGGTCACGCCAGTCAAAAATCAAGGCGCAATTGGTTCATGCTGGACATTCGGAGCGCTTGCTAGTCTTGAAAGTACGCTTCTTATGAGTGGCAACCAAGCATATAGTTATCCTATATCTGTGGCAATCACAAAATGCAACGATACGGTTAAGCTAAGCAGCCGCAACAAGTCCACACCATATAAGGCCATGGGACAAGTGCTTGGTAAAAATCTTGGGACAAATGAAATAATCTGGTCATACGCTGGAGATTTGGACAGTATTGACATTGTTACAACTCAATCTAAATCTGGTAAAGGGGTGACACTGTTCAAGGCAAAAAAATCTGGAACTATAACAATTACGGCAACAAGCGCCGCTGACGCACAAAAATACGCCACTAAACTTGTTAAAATAACAGGAAAGAGGTAATTAAAATGAATGCAAATGAAAACATAAGAGTTAGGAATGCTACAATTGGCGATCTAGATCGACTTGCAGAAATCGAAAGGGAAGCTTTTCCACCACTTGAGGCGGCCTCCAAGCCGTCCCTAAAATATCGGCTTGAGAATTTCCCTGAATACATATTTGTAGGAGAATGCCAAGGTAAAATAGTTGGCGCAGTAATATGCAGACCTACTGACAAAAAGAAAATTGTCGACGAACTATATGAACCTGAGCCTATTCCCTTTGGCAAAACAAGTGCAGTATTTAGCGTAATTACAGACTTGCAGTACAGACACCAAGCTGTTGCAGAAACAATCCTAAATTTTGCAATTGATGATATGAAAACCAAGGGCATGGAACGAATGACATTAACATGCAAAGAACAACTAATCCACTATTATGCAAAATTTGGATTTGCTTATCAGGGACTTTCGCAATCAGTTCATGGCGGAGCAGTATGGTACGATATGACTCTCGAACTATTGACACAATAACCTTAGGGCAACCAATTTTTAGTGGGGTTTATAACAAAAAACAAAAATAGTGACTATATTTGCTTGGTCACTATTTTTATATATTCAAAAGCAGTATATGATTTCTCAAAAAAATAAAAAAAGTATTGACAAACTGTTCTATCTGTATATACTGTATATATACAGTATAACTAAGGAGGCATTATTTTGGATATAAATATTAGTAATTCTAGCAATCAACCAATTTACGATCAGATATATTTGCAAATAAAAAATCAAATAATATCAGGTAAATTACAGGAGGGGGATCCACTTCCATCAATAAGGTCTTTGGCCAAGGACCTAAGAATTAGTGTAATTACTACCAAGAGGGCCTATGATGAACTTGAACAAGAGGGGTTCATATATACAATAGCGGGCAAAGGCTGCTTTATTGCAATGAGAAATGTAGAACTTATAAGAGAAGAAAATCTTAAACAAATCGAAGACTATATGCAGAAGATAGCTGGGCTTGCCGCAACGTGTAATATGACAAACGAAGATTTGATTCAAATGTTTTCAATACTTTCAAAGGAGGAATAAATACAGATGGAAGGGCAAAACGCACTGGAAATAAAAAACTTAACAAAAAAATATGAAGATTTTACATTAGATAATATAAACATTACATTGCCAGCAGGATGCATTATGGGACTAATTGGAGAAAATGGTGCAGGCAAAAGCACTACAATTCAACTTATTATGAATTCCATAAAAAGAGATGCAGGAGAAATTATGGTTTTGGGGTGCGATAATACAGAGCCGAATTTTAGAGATAAAAAAGAGGATATAGGCGTTGTCCTAGATGAAGCATATTTTCCAGAGATTATTACAGCTAACATAGTCAATAAAATGATGCAAAACACGTATAAGCGCTGGGAAGAAAAAACATATTTTGACTATATAGATAGATTTGCATTGCCTAAAGACAAGGCATTCAAGGACTTTTCACGAGGGATGAAAATGAAACTAGCCATCGCCGTAGCCATGTCACACAAGGCAAAACTTTTGATACTAGATGAGGCTACCAGTGGGCTGGATCCAATAATTAGAGATGAGATATTGGATATTTTCTATGAGTTTACTAGAAATCCAGAACATTCCATATTAATATCGTCACATATCATCAGCGACCTAGAAAAACTGTGCGACTATATAGTATTTTTGCACAAGGGCAAACTGCTATTCTGCGAGGAAAAAGATAACCTTATGGAACAATATGGAGTATGTCATTGCACAAAAGAGGACTTTATCAGCATACCTACAGAAGCAGTTGTAGGTAAGAAAACTTCACCATACGGAGTGGAGTGCTTGGTCAATAAAAATAAAATGTCAAATGCATTTTCAATAGAAAAAGCAACAATCGAGGATATTATACTATTTTTAATTAAGGGGGATAGATGGTAATGAAAGGATTATTACTTAAAGATTTTTATGTACTATCAAAACAACTAAAATTATTCTTGGTTATGATGGTAGTGTTTAGTATTATCCCAGGAGGATATTTAAGCGCATTTGCAATAATGTATGCGTCGATGATGCCGATAACCACAATTGGATACGATGAAAGATCAAAGTGGAAGAAAATGGCCAGCATGATGCCTTATGGAAAAGAAGAATTGGTTATGAGCAAATACATAGTGGGGTATGTAGTAACATTTGGAATGACAATAATAGCGATGATTGCGAGAACAGTTTATGGTATAATAGAGGGGACAGATTTGATTGAGGGGATTGGAACACTGTACATCGTTTTTTTACTAGCGGCTTTTGTTGAAGCACTAAACTTGCCTATTATATTAAAACTTGGAGTCGAAAAAGGTAGAATGCTATTTGTGCTAATAACAGTGGTATTTACAGTTGGAGTTACAGGGCTCATAGCTAAGGCCAACTTGGACATTAGCATCGGGTTATTCCTGATAATAGCAACAGTGGTTATAGCCATAGCAAACCTTATATCAATAAAAATTTCTATAAGAGTATATAATAACGAGGTGAATTGATGAAATTTGAGATGTATCATAGTTGTATAACAGTTTTTAATCTGGAAAAGTCGATGGATTTTTATGAAAAAGCATTGGGGCTAAAAGAAATAAGAAGAATAGAGGGCGAAGATGGTTCCTATAAGATTGTGTTTATGGGTACAGACAATGGTCATTGCCAATTGGAATTGACTTGGTATAAAGAGAGAAAAGAACCGTACGATTTGGGAGATAACGAAAGCCATATTGGATTTAGAGTAGATGACTACAACAAGGCCTATGACTTTCACAAAGAGAATAATTGGATATGTATGGAAAACGAAAAAATGGGTATTTATTTTATAGAGGATCCAGATGGTTATTGGATGGAAATCGTACCAACTAGGTAGAGAAACGGCGTCAATATAAGAGTTGACGCCTCTTTTAATTATCAGCCTGTCAAGTAAAGTATGTTCTTAATAATTCTTAAAATCCAGAAAAACCCTATTTTTTTATAATATAAAGTTATACAATGATGTAGCAAAAGGGAATTAAAGAGAATTCAGGAGAAAAAAATGGAAAAGAAACAAAGGATACTGGTTGTCGATGACGATCCAAATATTCGAGAAGTACTCAGTGTTTTACTAGGCAGTGAGGGCTACGAAATTTTGGAAGCCGAAAACGGCGAGATGGCCATGGAATATGCCGAAAAAGACAAATTAATAGAATTGGTTATACTTGATATAATGATGCCAGGCTTGTCAGGGGTGGAAGTTTGTGCAAAGTTAAGAGAGTTTTCCCAAATCCCAGTGTTGTTTCTTACAGCCAAGTCCCAAGAACAGGATAAGGTGGTGGCCTACACTGAAGGTGGAGATGATTATCTAGTAAAACCATTTTCACAGACAGAACTTCTCATGAAAGTAAAATCCTTGCTTAGACGATATACAGAGTATAACGTTAAGGCAACAGGAAAGAGGACCAAGGTGTTGGGTGAGAATATCATAATTAACGAAGAAAAAAGATCAGTATTTAGAGATGAAGAGAGAGTTAACTTGACAGATAAAGAATATGAGATACTTCATTATTTCATAGACAACAGGGGGAAAATAGTAGATGCCAAAGAACTGTACGAAGGCGTATGGGGAGAAAAATATTTGCCTTCTGCAGCCAACACAATTATGGTTCACATTTTGAACTTGCGAAAAAAGCTTGAAGAAGATGCCAATCATCCGCAGATAATAAAAACAATTTGGGGAAAGGGATATAAAGTTGAATAAAGAAAAGAGATATGTTTCATTAAACATAAAAATGACTACAGTCATCATATTGGGCGTAGTGTTTATGGTAGGGGTGTATTTTTTAATCGGTTCAGCTACAGATCACATTGTACAAAATCATTATTATAGCGAAGCCAATATAAAAGAGCGAATTGACAACCTATATATAGATTTAAAACAGTATATAGCGGATAATGACGTAAAGGTAGAAGACGGAAAGAAGCTGAACAAATGGGTTGTAGAAAATAAATATGCTTACCTTTCTGTATATACACATAACAACAATTTTTTTGAATCAGCCCTCTGGGGTGAAAGTGGAGATTCGGGGACTATGAAAAAAATAACAAGTGGTAATGCAGGAGCACAGGCGAATTCGGCAGATAAACCATTAGAGACTATTGATAATGACCCAATTCCATTGTTTCAAGAAGATGTAAAAAATAGGATTGTTAAATTTGATGATGGAAGGTTTTATGTTTTTATCGATGACTACTCAGAAACAAGATTCATCGAAATAATGGAAACTTCAAGACTGATACTTTGTTTTTTGACATTGCTCAGTACGATTCTAATTTACAATAGATTTATTACGAAGCGAGTCATTAGACTTTCAAGACAAGTAAAAGACATCAGTGAAGGTGATCTTGGCAGAACAATAACAATACGCAACAATGATGAAATCACTTCACTTTCCATAGGCGTTGACGAAATGAGAAAGTCAGTAATTGAAAAACTAGAAAACGAGCAGGAAGCATGGGACGCCAACTGTAAACTGATTACGGCAATGTCCCACGATATAAGGACGCCACTTACTTCATTGATTGGATATTTGGATATAATAGATGGAAAAAAATATCAATCAGAAGAAGAATTGGACAGATACATAACGACTTGCAGAGATAAAGCTTTTCAATTAAAAGACTTATCAGATAAACTATTTCAATATTTCCTAGTGTTTGGAAACCAAGAAAATGATTTGAAACTGGAAGAAGTTGACGCAAACATTTTATTTGAGCAGATACTAGGAGAGCATATAGTAGAACTTTATAGTTGTGGATTCAATGTAGACCAACAGATTAATCTCTGCCCAGAAGGTTGTATTGTAAAAACTGAAATAACATATTTACGCAGAGTATTTGATAATGTTTTTTCAAATATAATAAAATATGCAGATAAACAAAATCCGATTTCAGTGATATTGGAAATGGATAATAATAAAATAAGAATAAAAATTTCCAATAAAAAATCTAAAGGAGCAGACAAAGTTGAGAGTACTCGAATTGGTATAAAAACTTGCCAAAAAATATGTAATGATTTAAAAGGAAAGTTTGAAATAAGCGAGACAGAAAAAGACTACTGTACCGAGATAACGTTTTTGACTAAGAAATAAGATAAATAAAAAAAGGGGAAGGAGAGAGAAGAATGAAGAAAACAGGGGTAGCGCTATTAGTAGCACTTTTGCTGGTTACATCCTTGGTCGGCTGTGGAAAAGAAGTTGACACAGGGGTCAAATGCAAAGAAGTTTTGAGCAAAGTGCTAGAACAGGTGGACACAAAGATGGACACAACGGTTGTATATGGAGAAGATATATATGAAAAAAACTTCGAAACATTATACAATTTTCCAATGAAAAACGTAGTTGACGGAGGCATTTCATATGCAGCAACTGGGGGATTAGCAGATGAGATTTCTATCGTTCATGTAAAGAGCGACAAAGAAATGGCAGACGCAAAGGGCTATATGCAAGCAAGAATCCAAAAGAGAATTAAAGACTTCACAGGGTATAAACCAGATGAAGTAAAAAAATTGGAGAGTGGAAAAGTTATAGTTCATAAACAATATGTTGCATTGATTATCAATGAGAATGTAGATGCAATAGAAGCAGCAATAAGAACAGCAATAAGTTAAAGAAAAGAGGTAAGAAAAGTGGAAACAAAAGTGGAAACAACAGGGAAAAAGAGAGATATGAAGAAGTTCCTAATTGGAACAGCCGTTACAGTACAAATCTTATTACTAGTGGGCATGGCAGGATTGTTCTTCCAGAACAGCAAACTTGCAGACAGCCTAGCTCAGTATATAGGTACAAATACACAAGTACACGAGGTATGGGACGACACAGCAGTTGTTGAAGCATATAAGAGTGGCAAAACAGATGGATTAAACGAACAAGACTTATTTGTTTTGGACACAGCAAAAAAAGTAGTAAAAGATAACATAAAAGATGGTATGACTGATTACGAAAAAGAGAAAGCTATATATGATTGGCAAGTAAATTACGTTTATTTTAATAATGACAACTTAGCGCCAATTAATATGGGGCAAGAAGTAAGCCATTTACCATATGGCGTGCTAAAATTCCATCAAGCAATTTGTGTTGGTAATGCAACAACATTTAAACTATTTATGGATATTTTGGGAATTGATTGTAAGATAATACACTCAACAGCAAGCGGAGAACATGCTTGGAATGTCGTAAAACTAGACGACGAATGGTATCACGCAGACGTAACTTTTGACGGCGGATCAAAGGGACAGCCAGGATATACATGTTTCAACGTTCCAGACTCGGTAAAAGATGATGGTACATATACTTGGGATCATGAAGCAATTCCTGCAGCTAATGGAACAAAATACTGTTACGTATTAAATAATGCAAAAGCATTAAAGAACATTTATGAAATCCCAGCTTTGATAAAAGAAGGAATGAACGATAGAAAATCCAAGATTTCCTTTACACTAGAAGATGCAACAGGATACACTACATCCAATGCTGATTTTATCAACAGCCAATTTGCAACGGGAACAACATCAGTATACACTGGAACAGTTTATGCTATAGGACAAAAGACAATATACTCAGTTTCAATAGTTAACGATGGCGGTGGCGACATTGGAGCAGATAACGACAAAATAATCCAGAAGCTACAAGAAGCAATCGACAAGGCAATGAGTAAATAAAATTTGAGGAGATAGGCTATGGTTTTTAGCAGCACAGTATTTCTATTTGTATTTTTACCAATAGTTTTGGGCACATATTGTTTGTGCCCAACTCCTTGTAGAAATTTACTGTTACTGGTCGCAAGTTTGGTTTTTTATGGTTGGGGCGAGCCTCAATACATTGTAGTAATGATTTTTTCAATACTATTCAACTATGCAAGCGGCGTGATAATTGATAAATTTAAAAGCAGAGATAAGCATAAGTTTTCAAGACTTATGCTTATTGTATCTGTTGTAGGCAATATTGGGATATTAGGATACTTTAAATATACGGACTTTATACTAGAAAATATTAATAACGCTTTTGCCACATCATTTGGAATGATAGAGCTGGCACTTCCTATTGGAATTTCCTTCTACACTTTCCAGACTATGTCATACGTCATCGACGTTTATCGAGGACAGGTAAAAGTTCAAAAAAACATCATAAATTTTGGAACATACGTTACTTTATTCCCACAGCTGATTGCAGGGCCAATAGTAAGGTATATTACCATTGAAGAACAACTAAATCACAGAGGCAGAGATTTTGATCAGATTGCAAACGGAGTAAGAAGGTTTATAATAGGCCTTGGCAAAAAAGTTTTGCTTGCTAACCAAATTGGAGCTTTGTGGGATCAAATCAACATAATACCAACAGCAGATTTACCAATGGCTACAGCTTGGCTGGGTGCATTGGCATTTACATTCCAAATTTACTTTGACTTTTCGGGATACTCCGATATGGCAATCGGACTTGGCAAAATACTAGGTTTTGAGTTTGACGAAAACTTCAACTATCCTTATATGTCAAAGAGCATTACAGAGTTTTGGAGAAGATGGCATATTTCCCTTAGTACATGGTTCAAAGAATATGTGTATGTTCCTCTTGGAGGAAATAGGAAAGGCACAGCTCGTCAAATCTTCAATATCTTTATAGTTTGGGGACTTACAGGACTTTGGCATGGAGCAAGTTGGAACTTTTTGCTCTGGGGATTGTATTTTGGAGTGATTTTGATAATAGAAAAAGTTTTCTTATTAAAGAAACTTGAGGAAGCACCAGAAGTAATTTCAAGGGCATATGCTCTAGTGCTTATCGTATTAGGATGGGTAATCTTTGCCATAACTGATATGGGGCGAATGGGTGGATACTTTATGGCGTTAGTCAACGTGGGCAACATAGTGGATAATCAGTCACTATATTTGATTATCACCAACTTGGCTGTATTAATTATCCTTATCTTTGCTTCTACGGACATTCCAAAGAAAGTGGCAATGAGTATTATGTCAAGACTAGAGGAAAAACCAGTATTATACATTATTATTAAAAATGTATTCTATTTGGCTATATTGATTATATCGATTTCATTCTTGGTCAGTGACACTTATAACCCATTTTTGTATTTTAGATTCTAAGAAAGGAAGGACACTATGAAAAACAAAGATAATATTACAATTGTAGTACTGTTTGTTGCAGTTATACTGTTCCTTTCTATTGGAACTATTTTTGCAAAAGACAAGTCATTCTCAGACAATGAAAATAGGTACTTACAAGAAATACCAAAGTTCAGCGTGGACAACGTGATTTCAGGAACCTATGAGAAAAACTTTGAGAATTATGTAAATGACCAATTTCTATTTAGAGAAAATTGGATACAGATAAAAACCAAGGCAAAACTAGCCATGTTCAGTAAAGATGTGGCAGGAGTTTATCTGTGCAAAGATGACTATTATATCGAAAAAATTACTGCACAAGATGTTGACCAAGAGTTATATAAGAAGAATGTCAATGAAATAAAAACATTTTTTGATAGCCTATTGAAGAACATACCGGAAAAAAATATGTCGTTTATGCCAGTCCCAACAGCGAGCCTTATTCTAAAGGATAAGTTGCCGAGATTCGCATCGCCATTTGATGAAAACAGTGCCATAGATTATGGAAAGGCGCAACTGGAAAAATACAACGTTGTGGATTTGAGAGAAAAACTTATGGAGGCTAACGACCAGTACATTTATTACAAAACAGACCACCACTGGACTACTAAGGGGGCAGGAATAGCATATGAGCAGTGGAGTCACAGTAATGACTCTTTGAAAAACAAGGATAAAGTAACTTTGAAGAAAGCCACCGACAAGTTTAGAGGAACTCTTTACTCAAAAGTCCTCCTGAACAACTCAGCTTATGACCAAATTGACATCTATCAAGACGACACAAAGTACAATGTAATGGCAGATGGCAAAAAGTTAAAGGGCATTTATGACTATTCGGCTTTGGAGAAAAAAGATAAGTACGCAGTATTCCTTGGTGGAAATTACGGAAATGTAGAAATAACTGGTGGAGTAAAAAATGGAAAAACTCTACTACTAGTAAAGGACTCATTTGCAAATAGTTTTGTGCCATATATAGCAAAGGACTATGAAAAGATCGTCATGGTTGACCTTAGATATTTTAGGGGAAATATGACGGATTATGTAAAAAAGAATCAGGTTACCGACGTGCTGGTATTGTACAACATGGCTAACCTTATCTCAGACAAAAATTTAACTTCCCTAAACAGTCAATGGGGAATTCTTCAGTAATGACATAATCCTTCCAGCGTGGAGATTGGTAGACACCAAAATCCACATTGGGGGGATTTTTACATA
>JAVXAG010000042.1:0-14292 GCA_036660615.1 Anaerovoracaceae bacterium | reverse complement strand
TATGTTATTTGAAGTAAAATTAAACGAAGCCCGAGTGGAAGGCGAAAAACTTGGAGAAAAACGTGGAATTGCTATTGGAAAAGCTGAGGGAAAAGCAGAAGGAAAAGCAGAAGGAAAAGCAGAAGGAAAAGCTGAAATAATTACAAGGATGCTTAGTAAGATGTCAACAGCTGAGATAGCTGAATTCCTTGAAATACCCGAAGAAGAAGTCATAAAGATACAAGAAGAAAAGAATAGTAGCAGCAAAGGCAAATAATAATTAAAACAAAAAGCGGAAGCAACAATCGAGTGCCTCCGCTTTTTTTATTAACTCAACATCATTTCCAGTGAATTGTCAGTGAAAAATGTATTTGCATTGTATAAGAATAAAACTTGTGTAATACCTTCGGATTTGATTAGCGTATCGATATTCTCAAAGTAATATCTTGGATCGATGACCACTATTTCTCTGAAGTATTGTGAAATAAATGGAATGAAGCTGTTGGCATATGAGTCCTTTATAATCAACAATTTCTCTGGTGATTCTGTAGGAGTTTTGATTGTATAGAGCGGATGATTACTTCCGCCAAAGACTGTGTATGCATCTTTCTTGTTTAAATTGCCCATTGCAAAGAATTCAGTTGTCTTTTTCTTTGTATCAGCATAGCGAATTACAGAAGGCAAGTAGTCTTTACTTTCCGGTAAGAAAATAGTTATACTGTCATCTATGCCGTTGCTAAAACCACTAGTAGTTGCTAAAGTTCCCCTAAAGTCACTTTTTACAACATAAGGTCTGAAACTTTCCTTTTTTATATCAAGGCGCAATACTTCAGCTGCTTTTTTAAAGGCTAAGTAAGCACTTTGGCTGGTCCAGTGGTGGTCAGTTCTGTAATATAGTTGAGTATCATCGATGTGCTTTTTGAAAGTGTCTCGAACGTCAATTATTTTGTAGTTGGAGTCCTTTAGCGCATTATTAAATTCGTCCATATATTTATTTTGATCCTTTAGCTTTACAAAAGTTGGCAGTTTATCAGATAATATATTACCAGCGTTTGGAGCAAGTAAAAAACTCATTCTAATTTGAGGATATTTCTTTCTAAATTTATCGAGAGAAGATGTAGTGTTTTTCATCCACTCTTTGTCAGGTACAGAGATGTTTTCAATAAGATACTTATCCTTTCCCAGGAAAACTCCGTTTGATTCAACCTTACCCATCGAGCGATCAAAAGAAGTCTTTACGCGAATGAAAGTGTTTCTAAGTAGGAATTGATCATCGCAATAGTTTTCAAGTTTCCCCTCAAATCTACCATCAATGTAATTTGCAACAGAAAATTCAGGGGACTTCTGAAGCATTCTATTTTCTTCTTCCGAAAACTCCTTGTCAGGAATTATTAAGTTTGCAATGAATACGCTAACGAGAACAAATAAAAATACTGCTCCAGTTATAGCTAAAAATATATTGTGTTTCATTTGCCCTCCTTAGAACCTAAAATATAGGAATGGATTATATGAACTATAAACCAAATATCCAATAGTTAAAATAAATAATCCAAATATGAGTATAACGCCAATAATCCCACGCTTGTTACAGAAATTACCTAATAAGGTAAAAGGTAAAGGAGTAACAAGAAGAGCTGAGATTAGCAATATTGCAATGTTTGTTCTTACCAAATACAGAGTAAAGGAGTTGGTAAAAGCAGCAACGCCGATGCCAAACATATTACCCAGGTAATCCAATGCAATGGCCAAAGTATCGCTACTAAAGAAAACCCAGCCTATCATAACAATAAGCAAAACATAAATATGTCTAATAACACTTGGTGTTTTATTTAGAGTTTCAGCAAATACATATTTTTCCAAAATTAAAAGTATACCGTAGTATAAGCCCCATGCAAGGAAGTTCCAGTTGGCACCATGCCACAATCCAGTAAGGGACCAAACAACAATAATGTTGAAAATATGCCTATAAGAAGAAACTCTATTTCCGCCAAGAGGAATATACAGATATTCTCTGAACCATGTGCTCAGTGAAATGTGCCATCTTCGCCAAAATTCTGTAATAGATTTTGAAATATATGGATAGTTAAAGTTTTCCATAAAATCAAATCCAAACATCTTTCCAAGACCAATTGCCATATCAGAATAACCACTAAAGTCAAAGTAAATTTGTAGAGTAAAAGCGATAATTCCTATCCAACTAGTAACAACAGAAGCATCAGCCGGTGAGCTTGCAATGACCATGGCGTGAATGGCTCCAAGGTTATTAGCTAATATTACTTTTTTTGCCAGGCCTATTACAAACCGAATAGTTCCATGTCCCAGACCGACAAGGTTAACAGTTCTATCATCAAGTTGGGTTTCGATGTCCTTGTATTTTACTATTGGGCCTGCAATCAATTGCGGGAACAAAGATAAGAACAGTGTAAACTTTAACCAACTGTGCTGTACTTGTATTTTTCCTCTATACACATCGATAACATAAGATAGCGCTTGGAAGGTATAAAAGGATATACCTATTGGAAGTGCTAAAGTAGTGTACTCGATGTTGGAATTGAATATATTGTTGACTGTGTCCATAAGGAATCCATAATATTTGAAAAAGGACAATATGAACAAATTTACTACAATTGTAAAGATTAAATTGGGCTTGTTGCCCTCCAAACTCTTTGCCATATAGTAGTTAAAAGTGGCACTGAATAACATCAGCAAAACATATATAGGCTCGCCCCAACTATAGAAGAAAATACTTGCAATTAACAAAATAAAATTCCTTATAACGTGTGGTGAGAAGTAATAAATTAATAATACTATCGGCAAGAAGGTGAAAACAAAAAATATACTACTGAATAACATTTTTAAACACCTCCATATATGCATCTGGGTTTTTGGACACACAGAAGAAAAGATAATCGCCTCTAGTAGTTGTTATACAATTAGATAGTTGATTAACTTGTTCTGGTCCATACCCCTCAAAAACGGCTAACTGTGATTTGGTTCGTTCCTCTGCGGCATCTTCAACCTTCAACAAATCTGATTTATCCTTAACTTTTACTATTAATAATTCTTCAACACTTAGTGCGGTAGGGTTTTTATAGTAAATATATGAGTCAAAGTCTTGGTAATTAAGACTAAAAAAGTGCATCAGATCTTTATTTTTACATTTTTCCATAGAAGTAGAAAGCTCAGTTGAAGCTTTTAATGCTGATTCAATATCACTGATAGGGACGTCTTTTGCATTTCCATTTGCGTAAGCTAAAAACATAAAAACCAAAAGAATTATGATAAAAAATATTTTCTGTATTTTGTGTGTCATTACAAGCCTGCTTTCATAATCATATTGTTTAGCCATAGAGGATAGTATGTTGAACTGACATGTACACCGTCACCACCGTAAAACTTCGGGTTAGACTTTATTATGTCACTATTGTCGATATATCCAATATCCATTTTTTTGCATAATTTTTCTAAAGCTTTATTATACTCTAAATATCTACCAAAATTTGGGTGAGAAGCAATCGCATCGTCACTTGGTGGAAGAATTCCATTTATATAGATAGTTGTATTTGGTGAGCGCTTTTGGAAAGCGAGGATTACCTCTTTGTATCTGGCTGCAAAGCCTTCGCCTTTTCCTTCATAGTACCCAGTATCGTTCATACCCAAGGCAAAAAATACTGTAGTAGGGGCTAAATCAGCGGCGGCATTAAATAAGTCATCACTAGCCAAGAGGGAAGCACCTATTTTGCTAATAACTGTTTCTTCGTTTAGGTAGCCGTAGGCGGTCAAACCTTCAGTAATGGAATCTCCAACTATTATACAATCATTAAAGATCTTTTGGTATTGAGCATTAGATAAGTTTGGCCCTATTGGGGAAGCAATTATGGATTCAGTTCTTTCCAGTTTTTTAATTTGGTTTTCAACGGCTTCCACTTTGGAATAGTTAAAATCTTTTAGTATATTAATATTATTATCTATTTCTTGTTTTGAATACGCAGCAGGTTTATCCTGCTTAAAAAAGAATATAAAAAATAGACTTACTATAATCAGTAAGACTAGAATAAACACCACATCTTTCGATATTTTTTTGAACATTAATTTATCATCTCCTAAATTTCGTCAATACTATGTTATTATCATAACAAAAATTCAACAAAAATCAATAGGAAAAAAATATATTTTTTGTTATTTTTATCAAAATTCAAACAAAAAGAGAATACTAATTATTACTAATATTCTCTTAAATGCAAGAATTTATTATATTAGGGAAGAAATTAAATCACCAGTTTCTTTTGTACCAACTGGAGTGCCGTTTGAATCATATAAATCTGGTGTCCTATATCCTTTGGAAAGGAAGGTATTTACAGCGTTTTCGATTGTATCAGCTTCCTCTTCAAGTTCAAAAGTATATCGTAGCATCATAGCTACAGATAGGATAGTTGCTATGGGATTTGCCAGATTTTTACCAGCAATATCTGGAGCTGAACCATGAACAGGTTCGTACATTCCAAAATTTCCTGTAGCAAGACTAGCAGAAGGCAACATACCGATTGAACCGGTAATCTGACTTGCTTCATCTGATAGAATATCACCAAATATATTATTGGTTACTATAACATCAAATTGTTTAGGGTTTCTAACCAGTTGCATTGCTGCATTGTCAACATAAAGATTTTCCAAAGTAACCTGAGGATAGTTGTTAGAAACTTCTGCTACCACACGTCGCCATAGTCTTGAACTTTCCAGCACATTAGCCTTATCAACGCTAGTGACTTTTCCATCTCTTTTCATTGCCATGTCAAAAGCAACGATAGCAATTCGTCTGACTTCCTCTTCAGAATACATTTCTACGTCATAAGCAGCTTTTCCCATAGACGTTTCGGTAATGCCTTTTTCTCCAAAATAAATGCCTCCAGTTAATTCCCTTACGATGACAATATCAAGGCCGCCATCAAGGATTTCTGCTTTTAGAGGAGAAGCGGCAGCTAGTTGGTCAAATACTACGGCTGGTCTAATATTTGAGAATAAGCCTAGAGCTTTTCTAAGACCAAGCAAAGCTCTTTCTGGTCTTTCATCGCCAGGTAAGTTATCCCATTTTGGACCACCTACAGCACCCAGAAGAACAGCATCACTTGATTTGCAAATATCGATAGTTTCTTTAGGCAGACATTGGCCGGTTTTATCAATTGCAACTCCACCTGCTAAAACAGGTGTATAGGAAAAAGTGTGCCCAAATTTATGCCCAACTTTATCAAGTACTTTTAATGCTTCACAGACGACTTCAGGTCCGATGCCGTCGCCTGAGATTACTGCTATATTATAATTCATTTTCTTCCTCCTTTTGGATTGACATTTACTTATTTTAAACTATTTAGTAGTCCACCTTTGGCGATGATATTTTTTATAAAATCAGGGAAAGGTAGAGCTTGATAAGATTCATTTCTCGTTATATTTGTTATTATGCCAGAGTCAAAATCGATAGATATTTGATCTCCAGCCTGTATTTTTTCACTAGCTTCGGCACATTCCAGAATTGGAAGCCCGATATTTATTGCATTCCTATAAAAGATTCTTGCAAATGTTTTGGCTATTACACATTCAATGCCAGAAGTTTTTATAGCGATAGGGGCGTGTTCCCTAGATGAACCACAGCCGAAGTTTTCATGAGCAACAATTATGTCTCCCGCCTTTACATTGTTTACAAAGTCAGCATCAATATCTTCCATGCAGTGACTTGCCAATTCTTTGTGGTCGGAGGTGTTTAGATATCTTGCAGGTATAATTACGTCAGTATCTACGTTGTCTCCATATTTGTGAACTTTTCCAATTGTATTCATAATTATTTACTCCCTTCTGGTGCTGCTATTTTGCCGGCAATAGCTGAAGCCGCAGCTACAGCAGGATTTGCCAAATATACTTCTGATTTTGGGTGTCCCATTCTACCTACAAAATTTCTGTTTGTAGTAGCAACACATCTTTCACCTTCTGCTAGAATTCCCATGTGACCACCCATACAAGGGCCACAAGTTGGCGTTGAAACTACGCAACCAGCATCAATAAATGTTTCTAAGTAACCTAATTTGATACATTCCTTGTAAATCTTTTGAGTTGCAGGAATTATAATTGCCCTAACATCTTTGTGGATTTTCTTACCCTGCAAAATATTTGCAGCAATGGCCATATCAGAAAGCCTTCCGTTAGTACAAGAACCAATTACTACTTGGTCAATTTTAATTTCGCCTACTTGGTCGATGGTCTTAGTGTTTTCAGGTAGGTGAGGGAAGGCAACAGTAGGCTTTATTTTGGATAAATCAATATCATAGATTTTATCGTATTCAGCATCGTCGTCAGCCTGATAAATGTTGTAATTTCTCGTAACTTTGTCTTTCATATACTCTATAGTGATTTCATCTACTGGGAATATGCCATTTTTTCCGCCAGCTTCAATAGCCATATTTGAGATGCAAAGTCTATCGTCCATAGTCAAATTTTTTATTCCAGAACCAGCAAATTCCATAGATTTGTAAAGCGCACCGTCTACACCTATCATTCCGATAATATGTAAAATTACATCTTTGCCACTAACATTTTCCATTAGGCTACCAGTAAGATTAAACTTTAGAGCAGTTGGGATTTTAAACCATGCTTGACCTGTTGCAAGGCCGGCAGCAAGGTCAGTACTTCCAACACCAGTTGAAAAAGCACCCAATGCGCCATAAGTGCAAGTATGAGAGTCTGCTCCAATAATTGCTTCTCCAGCGGCAACAAGGCCTTTTTCTGGTAGAAGGGCATGCTCTATACCCATATTTCCTACATCATAAAAGTTTTCTATGTCAAATGCCTTTGCAAAAGTTCTACATTGTTTACATTGCTCCGCTGATTTTATATCTTTGTTTGGCGTAAAGTGATCCATAACAAGTGAAATCTTGCTTTTGTCAAATATCTTGTCAAAACCAGCACCCTCAAACTCATTAATAGAAACAGGGCCAGTGATATCGTTAGCTAAAACCATATCAACCTTTCCTCGAACTAGTTGACCAGCCACTACGTGATCTAATCCTGCATGAGCCGCTAGTATTTTTTGTGTCATTGTCATTCCCATATAATTTTCCTCCTATTTCACGAAGTGAACTGTTTTATTTTGTCTATTTAATGCACAGACCAAAGCGTTGACCGATGCAAGTATAATGTCGTCATGTGTTCCAACGCCCCAATATTGGTTATCGTTGCTATCTGCTATACAGACATATGCGGCAGCTTTGGAATTGGAATCAGCGCTTATTGCGTGTTCTGAATAAGTTATAAACTTGTAGTCAAAATTGTAAGGTGTTTTCTTTAATGCATTACTAACAGCATCCAAACGACCGTTTCCATTTGCTTCTAGTTCAAACTCTTGACCTTTAATATTAACTTTCATTTTTACAACCATTGTATTATCCGCTTTGGTTGACGAATAGTGACTGAATGTAGCGTGAGTAATATCAATAGGTTTGAAGATATTGATATATTCCTCCTCAAATGAATTATAAATAAGTGACGGTGTAAGTTCCTTATGATTTTTATCAGAAAGGTCTTTCATCATATAGCCTACTTCAGAACGCATACTCTGAGGAAGGTTAAATCCATAATTCTGTTCCAAAATATATGCAACGCCACCTTTTCCGGATTGGCTGTTAATTCTTATTACATCTCCATCATATTCTCTGCCAACATCATGTGGATCAATAGGCAAGTAGGGAACAGTCCATCTGGTGGATTCCTTAGTATCCCTATATTTCATACCTTTGGCAATAGCATCTTGGTGAGAGCCAGAAAATGCTGCAAATACTAACTTTCCACCGTAAGGTTGTCTTGGATTAACTTCCATATCTGTAAACTTTTCAAAGGCCGCAACAACGGCAGGCATATTTGAAAAATCAAGTTGTGGATCTACTCCATGTGAGAACATATTCATAGCTAGAGTGACGATATCAACGTTTCCGGTTCTTTCACCATTTCCAAACAATGTTCCTTCAATTCTATCACCACCAGCTAAAAGCCCAAGTTCAGCATCGGCAACGCCAGTTCCTCTATCGTTGTGAGGATGTAATGAAACAATAACATTTTCTCTATTATGTAAATTGTTACACATATATTCAATTTGATTTGCAAATATATGTGGCAGTGACATTTCAACAGTAGCCGGCAGATTAATTATAACCTTTTTTTCTGGTGTCGGTTGCCAAATATCAATTACTGCGTTGCATATTTCTTTAGCAAATTCCATTTCAGTCCCCGTAAAGCTTTCTGGAGAGTATTCAAAACTAAAATTAGTTTCTGGTGATTTTGCAGCATAGTGCTTAATTAATTCTGCACCTTCCTTGGCAATATCTATAATCTCTTTTTCGCTGGCCTTGAAAACCTGTGTTCTCTGGGCAAGGGAAGTTGAATTGTAAAGGTGAACCACTGCGTTCTTTGCGCCTTTTAATGATTTAAAAGTCTTTTCTATTATATGCTTTCTGGATTGAGTCAAAACTTGGACTGTTACATCATCAGGAATAAGCTTATCATCAATAAGTTTCCTTAAAAACTCGTATTCTGTATCGGACGCGGCAGGAAAGCCAACTTCTATTTCTTTGAATCCTATTTCAACTAAAAATTTAAAGAACTCTATTTTCTCATCCAAATTCATCGGTACGATGAGGGCTTGGTTTCCATCTCTCAAATCAACGCTACACCATAAAGGGGCTTTTTCTATATGGTCTTTTTTTGTCCATGCCATATCTGTTTGTGGAGGTGGGAAATATCCGACCTTGTACTTCTCAAAATTTTTCATGTTTTAGTTCCTTTCTTACATTAGATTGTAGTTAATTGCGATTTCTAATAAAAAACGCCTCTTGAACGATTTCTAGGACAATCGCACAAGAGACGAAGACAATTTGTTTCCGCGGTACCACTCTTATTGGCAATAGATAAAAGATTTATTCTATAGCCCACTCATTTGGAACTGCTCCTGGGTGAGATATTGTAATAGGTATGTAATCTTTCACCAAACGATTACTCTCTGCAATACCTAACTAACAATTTATTCCTATCAACACAGTTTGTTTTTTTATTATGATACTAATATAAATGATATTACATTAGATGTCAATACAAAACTTGTGAAAATATCTATAAAATAGTGTATTTTTTTGTGAACATTCACAAAAAATGTTGACATTTGATTTTTATATACTATAATGAATGTATGGTTAGAGATTTTACAAGACCTCTAATACAAATTTTTAGAAAAGGAAGAGTAAGTATGAGATTGACAGGATCACAAGTAGTAGCAGAAGTATTATTAGATCACGGTGTAGATACAGTGTTTGGGTATCCAGGTGGGACGGCCCTTAACCTCTATGATGAATTGTATAAACATCGCATGAAAATAAACCATGTACTTACTGCTCACGAACAAGGAGCAGCTCATGCCGCAGATGGTTATGCAAGAGCAACCGGTAAAACTGGTGTTGTTTTTGCAACAAGCGGCCCTGGAGCAACAAATTTGGTAACTGGCATTGCAACAGCTTTTATGGATAGTATTCCTATGGTTGCGATTACTGCAAATGTACCAGACCCTCTAATTGGAAGGGATGCATTTCAAGAGATTTGCATTACAGGCGTTACTCTCCCAATTACTAAGCACAATTATTTTGTTAACAGAGTAGAAGATTTGGAACCGGCATTGAGAGAAGCGTTTAGAATTGCAAATAGTGGAAGAAAAGGTCCGGTTCTTGTAGATATTACAAAAGATGTCACTGGAGCATTGGTTGACTTTGAGTCTAAAAAACCTTGCCCATTACAAAAAAATCCAGAAGCACAAGATAAAGTAGTTGAAGATATTGCCAAAATGATTAATGAATCGAAACAACCAGTGGTTTACTTCGGTGGTGGTGTTACGGCATCGGAAGCGGGAGATTTACTTAACAGTTTGCTAGATAAGGCGGATATCCCAGCAACGTATACACTTATGGCAGCAGGAATAATTGGATATGACAAGCCTCACAATTTAGGTTTGATTGGTATGCATGGAACAATTGCTGCAAACAAGGCTATTGCCGGTGCAGATTTGGTTGTTGCCCTTGGTGCAAGATTTAGTGACAGAGTAGCCCTGAATCCTAAAGCTTTTGCTAAAAAAGCAAAGAGGGTTCAAGTAGACATTGATAAGAGTGAAATCAACAAGAATGTAATGGTTGATAAAAGTGCAGTATGTGACATAAAGGACTTTTTAGAAAAATTATTACCTTTGATTGATGAGAAAAAACGTGACGATTGGCACAATAAAGTAAATGAATGGAAGGCTCAAGACGTTGTTGTAAGACATAGTGATGATTCTCTTCATCCACAAGAAATTATTTCCAAAGTTTGCGATATGACTGACAAGGATACAATTTATGTAACTGACGTAGGACAGCACCAGATGTGGGCAGCCCAGTACATAAAGCACAAAAATACAAAGAGATTTATTACTAGTGGTGGACTTGGAACTATGGGATTTGGCTATGGAGCAGCTATTGGCGCTCAAGTAGGATGCCCAGACAAGAGAGTAATTCACATTACTGGCGATGGTTCTTTCCATATGAACCTAAACGAAGCCTGCACAGCAGTAAGTCAAAATTTGCCGATTATAACCATTATTATGAACAACAAAGTTCTTGGAATGGTATACCAGTGGCAGACTATATTCTATGGAAAAAGATATTCAAATACTACTCCAGAAAGAAAGACAAATTTCCCAGCTTTGGCTGATGCTTTTGGGGCAAAAGGATACAAAGCGGACACTTTGGAAGAGTTTGAAGAGGCTATGAGTAAAGCACTAAAATCAGAAGGTCCAGTATGGATTGACTGTACTATTTCCAGAGAAGAAAGAGTTTTACCAATGATTCCAGCAGGCAAAACTGTTGAAGATATGATTATAGATTAGGAGGGAAGATATGTATAGACCATTAAAGAAAGAAATAGTCAGTGTTCTTGTAAAGAACCAGGCAAATGTTTTGACTAGAGTTGTAAGTATGTTTGGCAGACGTGGATTTAACATTGATTCCCTAACAGTATCCGCAACCAACAATCCTGAATTGTCAAGGATTACCATTGTGTTTAGTGCTACTGAACAATCTATGCAACAAATAATTACTCAGACAGAGAAGTTAGAAGTAGTAAAAGAAGTATATATTTTGAACAGAGAAAATAGCTTGTATAGAGAACTTTTGCTAATCAAGGTTAAAGCCGCTCAACCACAAAGAACTGCAATAAAAGAAGTTGTAGATATTTTTAGAGGCAAAATTATTGACTTATCAAAAGAAAGTATGATAATAGAACTTACAGGGACACCAGAAAAACTTAATGGCTTCATGGACGTTATGGAATGTTATGAAATCATCGAGGTATGCAGAACCGGAATCACCGGAATTGAGACACATAAATAACTATTATAAAATTATATATATATTAAAGGAGAAAGAAAAATGATAAAGAAATATTATGATCAAGATTGTAATTTAGGATTGTTAGATGGAAAGACAGTAGCTATAATTGGATTTGGTAGCCAAGGTCACGCACACGCAATGAACCTTAACGAAAGTGGAGTAAAGGTAGTTGTTGGTTTGAGAGAAGACTCACAACATGTTGCCAAAGCTAAAGCCGCTGGATTAACAGTTATGGGTATTGAAGAGGCTGCTGAGGCAGGCGACTTAGTAATGATGCTTGTTCCAGATGAATTAGCTGCTTCTGTTTACAAAAACCAAGTTGAAAAGCATATGAAAGCAGGCAATGTATTAATGTTTGCCCATGGTTTCAATATCCATTATTGCCAAGTTGAGCCAAAGAAAGATTTGGACGTAATTATGGTAGCTCCAAAAGGGCCTGGACATACAGTTAGAAGTCAATATGTTGAAGGAAAAGGCGTTCCATCACTTATCGCAGTAGAACAAGATGCTTCTGGAAAAGCAAAAGAATATGCTCTTGCATATGCTTCTGGAATCGGTGCAGGCAGAGCAGGAATTATCGAAACAACATTTAAGGAAGAAACAGAAACTGATTTATTCGGTGAGCAAGCTGTACTTTGCGGTGGTGTTACTGAACTAATGAAAGCTGGATTTGATACTTTGGTTGAAGCAGGATATGAACCTGAAATGGCATATTTTGAATGTATCCATGAAATGAAGTTAATCGTTGACTTAATCAATACTGGTGGCTTTGACAAGATGAGATATTCTGTTTCAAACACAGCAGAATATGGTGATTACAGAACTGGAAAGAGAATAATCACAGAAGATACTAGAAAAGAAATGAAGAAGGTACTAGAAGAAATTCAAGATGGTACTTTTGCTAGTGAATTTATCCAAGAGTTTAATGCTGGCGGAAGAGCAAAATTCTTAGCAACAAGAAAGAAAGAAGCAGCACATCCACTTTGCAAGGTTGGTGCAGAACTAAGAGCAATGATGAGTTGGTTGAAAAAATAATTTGTTATATATAGGGAAAGGATTACATTATGACTAATAGAAGAAGTGATAGTGTAACCAAAGGTATAGAAAAGGCTCCAATGCGTAGCCTTTTTTATGCTATGGGATACACAAAAGAAGAACTTGAAAGACCGTTAATAGGAGTTGTTTCCGCATATAGTGAAATCGTACCAGGTCATATGCATCTTGACAAAATTACTGAAGCAGTAAAAGCAGGGGTAAGAATGGCAGGAGGCACGCCGATTATGGTGCCGTCTATTGGAGTCTGTGATGGAATAGCTATGGGGCACATAGGTATGAAGTACAGTCTAGCTAGTAGGGAGTTGATTGCAGACAGTGTGGAAACTATGGCAATGGCTCATGCTTTTGATGGACTTGTTTTAGTTCCTAACTGTGACAAGATTGTTCCCGGCATGGTAATGGCAGCGGTAAGGTTAAATCTACCGGCTGTAGTTTGTTCCGGTGGGCCGATGATGTCAGGTCTAGTTGGCGGTGTTGAAACTTCGCTATCAAAGATGTTTGAGGCGGTTGGTGCTAGAAAAGCGGGACTAATCGATGATGAAGGTCTGGAAGAATATGAACTTAATGTTTGTCCGGGTTGTGGCTCTTGTTCGGGTATGTATACTGCCAACAGTATGAATTGTCTATGTGAAGCTATTGGAATTGGATTGCCAGGAAATGGTACTATCCCTGCTGTAAACAGTGGCAGGATTCAACTGGCAAAGCATGCGGGAATGGCAATTATGGAGCTTATTGAGAGAGATATCAAGGCTCGCGATATAATCAATGAAAAGTCAATAAAGAATGCTCTTGCCTGTGATATGGCACTTGGGTGTTCTTCAAACAGTGTACTTCACTTATTAGCTATTGCTAATGAGGCAGGAGTACCAATAGATTTGGAATTGTTTAATGAAATGAGTGGTAAAACTCCTAATCTTTGCCATCTTGCACCGGCAGGTGACACTCATATGCATGACTTAAACAATGCTGGTGGCATCGGTGCAGTTATGGCTGAACTAGCAAAGGTTGGACTAATTGACACTTCCCTTATTACTGCCAATGGAAAAACTGTTGGTGACAACATAAAAGGGAAATTCATAAAGAGTAATGATGCTATTCGCAGTATTGACAGTCCATACAGTGAAACTGGTGGTATTGCAATAATGTGGGGCAATATTGCCAAGGAGGGCTGTGTCGTTAAGAGAAGTGCAGTTTCTCCGGAAATGCTTTGTCATACTGGCCCAGCTAGGGTATTTGACTGTGAAGAGGATGCAATCGCTGCTATCTATGATGGAAAAATCATAAAAGGTGATGTAGTGGTTATCAGATACGAAGGGCCAAAGGGTGGACCTGGAATGAGGGAAATGCTCAATCCAACCAGCGCTCTTGCCGGAATGCAGCTTGATAAGACGGTTGCTCTTATTACTGATGGTCGTTTTAGTGGGGCAAGTAGAGGCGCCTCAATTGGCCATGTTTGCCCAGAAGCGGCAAGTGGTGGTAATATCGGTTTGTTAAAAGATGGCGATGTTATAGAGATTGACATTGCAAATGCAAAGATAAATGCCAAGGTATCCGATGAAGAATTTGATACTAGGCGAAAAAATTATGTTCCACGTCAACCAAATATCAAAACAGGTTGGTTGTATAGATATTCCAAATTAGTTGGACCATCTTGTAAGGGAGCAGTAATGGAATAGTGATCCTAAAAATTTAAATACTTAAAAGAAGCTCTCGCTGTAGTGGTTAACCAAGGTTAAACAATGCAGCGAGACTTCTTTTTTTGGTTACATCATGGTTTTAGCAGGTAGTTCCACCATTTATTTGACAGTCAACG
>JAVXAG010000041.1:0-14476 GCA_036660615.1 Anaerovoracaceae bacterium | reverse complement strand
CGAGGCTTTAATAGATATCTTTTATAGCATTGCGATTACTTCGATTTCAACCAAAGCATCTTTTGGCAATCTTGCAACTTCAAATGCTGAACGCGAAGGATAAACTCCGCCAGGGAAGAAAGTTCCATAGACTTCGTTTAACTTTCCAAAATCATTCATGTCCTTGATAAAGCAAGTTGTTTTAATAATCTTGTCAAGACTTGTGCCAGCTTCTTCAAGAATGGCTTTTACATTTTCAAATGCTTGTTTTGTTTGTTCCTCGATACCACCTTCAACGATTACGCCAGTAGATGGAACAAGAGGAAGTTGACCGGATGCAAATACTAAATCACCTACGATGTTTGCCTGTGCATATGGGCCAATGGCTGCTGGAGCCTTTTCTGTTGCTACAATTTTTCTCATTTTTTTATCCTCCATTTTATTAATATTATTTATCCAATCCAATATGGATGAATGCCTTTAGATCTTTTAGGTCAATCTTCTGCAAGTGGCACTTGCCAATGCTGTCAGGGATGACCATATTGATTTTGCTGCCAGAGATTTTCTTATCCATAAGAGCATACCGATAAATTTCTTCGTCAGAGTATGGAACCGACAGATCAAAACCAAGCGAATGTAATATATCTTCAAGATTAGTACTAATGTCCACTTTTGTCAACCCAAACTTAAAGGCGGCACGAGCTTCAACGACCATACCCTTGGCCACAGCATGTCCATGGGAGACAGAAAAAGCACTTAACTTCTCTATACCATGACCGACAGTGTGACCAAAATTCAGCAATTGCCTTAGGCCGGTATCACGCTCGTCGGCTTCGACAACGGACTTTTTTATCGAAACGCATCTATCAATAACATATTCGTAATTATCATCTAATATATGTGGAATCAAAGAACCATCTGAAACCACAGCATGTTTTATTGCTTCTGAAATTCCGTCCATCAGCCTGACCGGTGGCAAAGTATCAAAAGTTTGGTAGTCACATATTACAAGAGCAGGTTGCCAAAATGCACCCACCAGATTTTTCCCAGACAAAAGATTAATGCTTGTTTTTCCACCTATTGAAGCATCAAGAGCTGATAGGTAGGTGGTAGGAACCTGTATATATGGAATGCCACGCATATAAGTGGCAGCAGCAAATCCAGCAATATCTCCAACAACACCACCGCCTAGAGAAATAATGGCATCCGATCTAGTCAAACCCTCATCGGCTAAAGCTTCCAAAATATTTGCATATGTTGACAAACTTTTTGAGTGTTCGCCTGGAGGAAAAACTATTTTTGATACAGTATAACCACTAGCTAACAATGAACATTTTAACATCTCAGAATACAGACTGTTAACTGTACTGTCTGTGACAATACAAAGTTTGCAAGGGCTAAGGCAAGTCTTAATATACTGACCAACGTCTTTTATCAAACCTTTGCCAATTATAATATCATATGGGCTTGCTGTTGAGACAACAAATTTTTTCATAAGACCTCCATCTTTATCGTTGATAAGCAAAAGGTGTAACGGCAGCAATCTTATTTACAAGTTCAGATAGTTCCTTGCTGGTGATTGCCTGCTTTCCATCACAAAGGGCACATTCGGGATAATTGTGTATTTCTATTAGCAGTCCATCGGCGCCAACTATTGCTCCTGCAAGTGCTGCGGGACCAACAAGTGAAGCGACACCTGTACCATGGCTTGGATCTGCAATTACTGGTAGATGGGAAAGTTCTTTTAACAAAGGAATGGCACTTACGTCAAAGGTGTTTCTAGTCAAAGGTTCAAAAGTTCGTATGCCACGTTCGCAAAGAATTACTTTATTATTTCCACCAGCTAAGATATATTCTGCGCTCAAAAGAAGTTCTTCTAAGGTGTTTGACCAACCACGTTTCAAAATGACTGGCTTATCTATTTTTCCAAGAGCTTTTAGTAAAGCATAATTTTGCATATTTTTTGCACCGACCTGAATGATATCGATATCTTGAAACAAAGGAAGATCTTCTTTATCTACAAGTTCGCTTACAACTGGTAAACCGGTAAGACTTTTCGCTTCAAGCAAGTATTCTATGCCTTCTTTTCCAAGGCCTTGGAAGGAGTAGGGTGACGTTCTTGGCTTAAAAGCTCCACCGCGGAGCATAGTCGCCCCAGCCGCTTTAGCCTCTCTAGCAAGGTCAATAACTTGTTCTCTTGAATCAACAGAGCATGGCCCTGCGATTATTTGAATTGAACCATTGCCAAAACAGTTACCTTGTACATCTATTATTGTATTTTCTGGGTGGTTTGCCCTACTGGCAAGGGTATACTCAGCATTCATAAGATTGTCTTCTTTCTATATTTACTACAGTATTCGATTTACCCACTGAATTAATACTGCAAAAATGATTTCTTTAGATAAAGAAATTGTACCATATTTTAAATTATTTTGCAAAGACTTGAAGACAATCAAAGAGAAATCACCGAATAGCAATTTTCTCATTGAATCTATGCCACAATTAAGTCATAATAGTACCAAGGGAGGATTGGAGATGAGCAAAAGAAAAATCGGTCGATTATTAATGGGGATTATTATAATTGGATGTATATTTGTTCTTTCGATTAACTTTTATGTAGTTATGAAGGAAAAGGGTAACATAATTTATAAAGTTGAAACAGAAGATATTAGTTTTGGCCCAGAGGAAATTCAAAAGATAAAGAGCCAAGGGGCGGACTGTATTTTAGTATTGGGAGCGGGAGTGAGACCAGATGGGACACCGACGCCCATGTTAAAAGATAGGTTGGATACAGGTATTGCATTGTACAAAAGTGGTGTAGCGCCAAAGATATTACTGTCAGGAGATAACGGACAGGATGAATATAACGAAATACATACGATGTTAAATTACACTCTGGGTAAAGACATAAAATCCCAAGATGTTTTCTGTGACCACGCAGGATTTTCCACATACGACTCAATGTATAGAGCGAAGACAATATTTCAGGCAAAGAAGGTAATCGTAGTGACACAAACATATCATCAGTACCGCGCATTGTATATAGGCAATGAGCTTGGCATTGAAACCAAAGCAGTGTCCGCCGACCAGAAAAGATATCCAGGGCAAATAGGTAGAGACCTTAGAGAAATCTTAGCAAGAGATAAAGATTTTGTAAAAGTAATGGCAAAAAAAGGTGCAACACTAGGAGGCGAAACCATTCCTATAAGTGGAAGTGGAATTTTGAGCCATGGGGAATAGAAATCATAGCACAAGAGAAAGAAAAAATACATATATTAATAGGGGACTAAATGTCCTCTATATTTTATTTGGAAGAACTTGGGGTGCGTGATGATATATTTAGATAATGGGGCGACGTCTTTTCCAAAGCCAAGAGGCATGATGGCTGTAATGGAGGAGTGTATTTTAAAATATTGTGGAAATCCTGGCCGGTCGGGACACTATATGTCTATGCGGACTGGAGAAGAAGTTTATGAGGCAAGACGAAACTTAGCAAAAGTGTTTAATATTCAAAATGCAGAGAGATTGGTATTCACAAAAAATGCCACAGAAGCATTAAACATGGGGATAATGGGGATTTTAACAGAAGGGGATCACGTCATAACCACATCAATGGAACACAATTCAGTATTGCGACCACTGAAGGTTTTGGAAAAAAGTGGCATAAGCCAAACCATAGTGCAGGCAGATATCAGAGGTTATGTCAGTCCAGAATCCATAGAAAAACATATAAAACCAAATACAAAATTAATTGTATGTACACATGCCTCCAACGTAACAGGAACAATTATGGACATTGATGCCATAGGGGAAATGGCAAAAAAACATCGAATCACTTTTATGGTAGATGGGGCGCAAAGTTCGGGTAGCGTTGATATAGATGTAAAAAAAATGAACATAGACATATTGGCAGTACCAGGGCATAAAGGTTTGCTTGGTCCACTTGGAACGGGGGCGCTTTATGTCTCGCCAACAATAAAGATGAAACCTTTGCTGTTTGGGGGAACTGGCACTGAGTCAAAAAGCCGCATACAGCCGGAAGAATTTCCAGAGGGGTTCGAAGCAGGCACAGTAAATGCGCCAGCAATAATTGGTCTTGGGTATTCTGCAACATATGTGAATAAAATAGGTGTAAAAACCATCGGCTCCTACGAGCAAGAATTGATTTTGAGGCTTGAAAATGCCACAAGAAATATGCCGTTTATAAAAGTATATGGGCCGGTATCGACAAAGAAAACGGGGATTTCACTGTTTAATATTGGAGAACTTAGCTGCGAAGACGTCACATCGCAATTAAACAATGAGTATGGAATTGCAGTGCGTGGAGGGTATCATTGCGCAGGGCTAGCCCATAAAACCATCGGTACATGGGAAAAAGGAGCCATACGTTTAAGCGTAGGCCCCTTTAATACAAAAAATGATATTGATGTGGCAATTGATGCCATATGGAAAATAGGCAAAGGGCTTCATTAATAGTGAAGTGCCTTTGCCCTGTCTTTATATTTCTATGTCATAAAAAGTTTTACTATATGAAAGTATGGTTGACTCTTTTATTGGGCCAAGGTTTCTGAATAGCACGCTGCCGTCTCGGTCAATAAAAAATGTGCAAGGGAAAGAACTTACTCCATAAGCCACTGCCGCTTCTTGGTCAGTGTCATAATATGCAGGGTAAGTGTAACCGTTTTCTTTAATATATGCCATACCGTCAGCAATGGTTTCGCCTCTAGCACCGATCAAATCAATCATTAAGAAGTTTACCTTGTCGCCAATTGCATCATAGGCCGCTTGAAGAGCAGGGCTTTCTTCCTTGCAGTTTGGACACCAGCTTGTGGAAAAGTTCAATATTACTGGTTCTCCTTGGAAGTCGGACAGTTTAGCAACATTACCGTCTTTATCGTATACCTTAAAGTCGGGAGCCGCTATCTTGTCGCCACTTTCAACACCGGACAAGGGATCGTTTTTAGAAACCAAAGTGCCATAAAGTTTAAAAGCTCCTAGTACAACAACGATTGCTAATACTCCAAGCAAAAGTATTTTTATATTTTTTTTCATTATATACCTCCAATCAAGTTCATCCTTGCCTAAAAATCTTTTTAGTTCAATAAGCCAAGGGCCATGAATATTCCCAAAATAATAAGCAATATGCCACAGACCATATTTATTATATTATAGTGTTTTTTGATAAAATCAAATGCATTTCGAAGTTTGTTCAAAATCAAAGCACATAGGATAAATGGAACGCCAAGACCAAGTGAATAACACAGTAGCATCAGTGAGCCAGTTAGCATTGAACCTTGTTGAGATGCTAACATTAATGCTGAGCCAAGGAAAGCGGTGACGCAAGGTGTCCAACCAATTGAGAAAACCATTCCCAGTGTAATAGAAGAAAAGAATCCCAGATTGTGTACTTTACCATTTGAATTCCTTTGTTTCCCAAGAGTAAATTTAAAGACTCCGAGGAAGTTAAGCCCAAATATAATGACTATTAGTCCAAGCCCAATATTTACATAAGTTTGGTACTCTTTCAAAATCATTCCAATTGAACCAGCCAAAGCTCCTAATGCAACAAAAACTATTGTAAATCCAATGACAAAGCCAAAGGCGTTTTTCACAACCTTTTTTGTATTACCATCCAGATCGTTTCCCGCAAAGTAAGTCACATATAGTGGCAGAAGTGGTAATATGCAAGGGGAAATTATTGTTATAATACCCTCCAAAAAAGAAATTATATATTGCATCAAGTGTACTCCCTTCAGTTTAACGTTTAACTAATTATACCCACAGCAAAACAATAACAAACAACAATAAACACGTTGACAAGTGACACCTTGTCACATATAATAAGAAATAGACAAAATGACACATTGTCATTTTCTTTTTTTAGGAGGATGAAATGCCAAAAGATACTTTTTTTAATTTACCAAAAGAGAAACAAAATAGAATAATAAAAGCAGTAGTAAAGGAAATATCAAACGTTCCAGTCGTGGAAATGTCCATAAATAAAATAATACAAGAGGCAGATATTCCAAGAGGGAGCTTTTATCAGTATTTTAGAGATAAAAATGATGTAATAGAATACATAATGGAAGACCATTTAAGCTTTATAAAAACTCAGGTGGTTAGCAACTTCAAAGAAAATGGAGGCGATGTATTTTTTGCTATGGAAAACATATTGAAAGGAACCATTGAATTTGGTTTGAAAAGCGAAAATAAAAACTTTTGCAGAAACATACTTTCACAGGTGAATTCAAATATGGAATGCTCAGTAGAATGTGCATTTGATCAAGAAAGAGAATTTCTTGAGATTTTTAAACAGAATATGAACACAGAGGGGCTGAGAAGTCATAGCCAAGAGGATATAGAAATTTTGTTAGAATTACTTTTTTCCGCATTAAAAGATGCAGTAGCAAGGTGCCTATATGACGTTGAAAACGCAGAGGAAATCGTAAGGAAATATAAAAAACAACTAGAGATGATAAAAATGGGAGCTTTAAAGGAGATTAAGTAATGCCAAAATTTAGTGTAAAAAAGCCATTAACAGTGTTTGTGGCAGCAGTAATAATTATTGTGCTTGGAGTAGTGTCGTTTACTAAGATGACACCGGATTTGTTGCCAAATATGGACATGCCATACGTCATTGTAATGACACCATATCCGGGAGCGGCACCAGAAAAAGTTGAAACAGCCATAACCAAACCACTTGAGCAGTCCTTGGCAACATTGGAAAACATAAAAAATGTCCAGTCTATGTCAAGCTCAAACTATTCCATGGTAATGTTGGAATTTAATAATGACGTAAATATGGATACAGTTTCTGTGGATATTTTGCAGAAAATAAACATTATAGAAGGTAATTGGGAAGAAACAGTAGGGACGCCAACCATTTTAAAAATGAATCCAAGTATGATGCCAATATCAGTTGCGGCAGTTTCATTTGATGGTAAGAGCCAAACAGAACTTTCTAACTTTGTAAAAGACACACTATTAAACAAACTAGAGGGAACTTCGGGAGTTGCAAGCATTTCAGCAGGAGGAATACTTGACGAAAAAGTAAACGTAGTTCTGAGTCAAGACAAAATAGATAAGATAAACAATCAAGTTCTTGGAAGCATAAATTCCAATTTGGCAAAAGCCGAAAGAGAAATAAATAAGGGTAAAAAAGAAATCAATCAAGGGCTTGCCAAAGTAGCAGATGGCAGAACAAAACTTGAAGCGGGAGCGACATATATTCCGGAAGAACAGTATAAGGAAGCTACTGCCAAGCTAGACAAAACCGAGAAACAGTTAAAAGATGGCTTAAAAGAAATAAATAAACAGAGCAAACAAATAGAATCACAGGGGAATCAGGCAAGAGCCAATGCTAATGTTGGGGACAAAATCACAGCAGAAATGATTTCAAATATTTTAAAAGCACAAAACTTTTCTATGCCAGCTGGGTACGTAGAAGATGATGGAACAAAATATCTTGTCAGCGTGGGAGACGAAATCATTACAGAAAAAGAAGCAAAGAATATCTACCTATTTAAACTTGGCATAGCAGGGATAGAAGACGTAAGATTAAACGACGTTGCAGATGTATTTATGAAAAATAATGCAAAAGATATTTATGCCACAATAAATGGAGAAAATGGTGTCGTACTGTCTTTCTCAAAACAATCAAACATTGCAACAGCAGAAGTTTCAAAAAATATAAATGAGAAGTTCGAGGAACTTTCCAAAGAATATAAAGGTGTTGAGTTTACAACATTGATGGATCAAGGAGATTATATACAAATAGTTATTAGCTCCATTTTGACCAGTTTGCTTTGGGGAGCACTATTTGCAATATTAATTTTGTTGCTGTTCCTAAGGGATCTAAAACCTACGATAATTACACTTTGCAGTATACCTATCAGTTTGATATTTGCAATCGTAATGATGTACTTCTCCGGAATAACAATCAACCTTCTTTCATTGTCAGGATTGGCGGTGGCAGTAGGTATGCTGGTGGACAACTCCGTTGTAGTAATTGAAAATATCTTTAGGCTGAGAAGGCAGGGTGTTCCGCCGGTAAAAGCAGCAGTAGCAGGAGCAAAGCAGGTAGCTGGAGCTATTACGGCTTCTACACTTACGACTATATGCGTGTTTGTTCCAATTATTTTCACCGATGGAATAACTCGACAGCTGTTTACCGATATGGCGCTTACAGTTGCGTATTCACTAATAGCTAGTTTGATAATAGCGTTGACTTTGGTGCCTGCAGCAGCCTCAAAGATGTTAATAAATGTAAAGGATTATGAAGGCAAACGCTTTACTTATTTCCTAGATAAATACAAACAGTCCGCAAGATTTGCACTTCACCACAGAGGAATCGTACTTGGATTAGCCTTGGTTTTACTAGTGGGTAGTGCAGGACTTACTCTGGCAAAAGGATTTATATTTATGCCAGAGATGAGTTCGCCTCAAATAAGCGTTACCATGGAAATGCCTGAAGGAACAAAACTTAATGACACAAAAGCCATGGCAGATAAAGTAATAAAAAAGGTTGAAACTGTAAAAGAAGTCGATACAGTTGGGGCAATTCTAGCCAATGGAGGCATGATGGGAATGTCGGCTGGGGGACAGACAGACGCCACAAAAGTTTCAATGTATGTTATGCTTGATGAAAAAATGAAGAGAACAAGTGGTGAAATAGCTGATGAAATAAATGATATTTGCAAAGATTTTCCTTGTATTGTCACTGCATCGGGTTCATCAATGGGTGACTTTACAACGGCTCTTGGCGGTCAAGGTGTTTCTATAAATGTATATGGAACGGATCTAAAAGAATTGCAAAATACGGCAATAGCCGTAGGCAAAAAGCTTGAAACAGTCAAAGGTGTAGAAGAAGTTGAAAACGGAATAGTTGATCCCGATAGAGAAATCCACTTTGTTATAGATAAAACAAAAGCTATGAAAGAGGGAGTAACGGTTGCACAAGTTTATGGTGCAGTTGTTGCTGAAATGAAGACGGAGGAAACGTCAACTAGTGTAAACTGGGAAGGCGACAATTACGATGTTATCGTTTCATCGGATACCAAGAATCAGCTTAATCCAAAAGACATGGAAAAACTGGTTATTTCGGTAAAAGATCCTAATGGAAAAGAAAAGAACCTTAAGCTATCTGATATTTCAAGGATTGAGGAGACTGATGCGCTAAGTTCCATTGGGAGAGATAATCAAACCAGATTTTTGACAGTTAAAGCTACGGTTTCAGATGGATACAACGTTACAAAGGTAACGGCAGATGCAGAGAAAGTCATAAGCCAGTTAAAAATCTCTGAGGACTCAAAAGTAGAGTTTTCTGGTGAAAATGAAATGATTTTGGACGCAATGAAAGACATGATGATGATGCTACTACTAGGTATAATATTTATCTATATGATTATGGTAGCTCAATTCCAGTCGTTAAAATCTCCATTTATAATAATGTTTACAATACCCCTTGCCTTTACAGGCGGGCTACTGGCATTGTTACTTACAGGAAAAGAAATCAGTGTTATCGCAATGGTAGGGTTTGTAATGTTATGCGGAATAATAGTCAATAACGGTATAGTGCTTGTTGACTATATTAATCAGCTACGGGGACATGGAATGGCAAAAAAAGAAGCTATTATTCAGGCAGGAGCAACTCGTATGAGACCAATATTGATGACAAGTTTGACTACAATACTGGGGCTTACTGTAATGGCTCTTGGAAAAACGGCTGGCACAGACATGATGCAGCCTATTGCAATAGTCTGCATTGGCGGATTGCTATACGCCACGTTACTTACACTTTATGTGGTACCGGTAATTTACGATTTGATGAACAAAGAAGAATACAACCATCTTACAGATGAAGATTTGGATATTACAGGAATACAATAATAATAAAGGATCAGCTATTTTATAGATAGCTGGTCCTTTATAGATTAGTCAAATAACGTTTATTTGCATTTGCCGGGACATATAGAACAACTAAACAAATCTATTTTTGATTGTAAAATCAAGTCCAATTTTGTAATATCGTTTACCATATCATTGACAGAATCATTTATGGCAATAAGGTCAGCAGAGGATAACCCCAGCTTACCAGCCTTCTGAATTTTTTCACCTTCCGCATTTAAGATATGAGAAAGTGCAGTTTGTTCAAGAGCAACGGAAGTGATCAGATCTGTAATAGATTGATCCCATAGCTGTGGTGGGCAAGTAGTCGTTGAGGAAGATGAAGTGGTCGTTGTCGTTGTCGTGGTGGTGGTTGTTGTAGTGGTGGTTGTCGTCGTCGTGGTTGTAGTCGTAGTGCTGCTTGTTGTTGTGAAACTTGAACATGAGTGAGAAAAGGAAGGATCATACAAATCAGGCAGAGTTCCTGCAAATAAATTGTTCACAGCATTAATACTACCATTAAGATTATCAGCCATTAACGTGCCGTAGATTTTTACGGCAGTAGAATTAACTGTTGCAAAAGGAGCAAGCAAAGAGCCATAGATATCTGAGTTTATCATAACAGTTAATGCATCTGGGAAATTCCACAAAACATACTTTGCCTGAGCTGTTGTGATTGGAGTTCCATTAAATAGCGTTGTGAAATTGTTTAGTGTAATGTTTACACCATCAAAACTTACAACCACAGTGGAACCAGCAGGAACAACTAGATTTATGCTAGTTATTGCACTGATATTTTGTCCAGAGCCAGCAACATTTGCCGCGTTTATTACAAAGGAGTTCAACGTTGGGCTAGTGCCAGTAAGAGTCAAAGCAGTTCCAACGATGGATTGGGTGCTACCTGTTTCAAGAGAAGCCCAGCCGATAGAAGAACAATGCAAGAAATCAGTTGCATATGCCTTGGTTGACATAGGGTAGCTTAAAGGTTGCCCCGGCACTCCATTGAGATTAGTCATAGTATAGTTGATAACACTTCCAGTAGCGGGATCATGGCCTGAGTTCTGAGTAAAGTTAGTTCCACCAGTGATGTTTACATTGCCTGCAACTTGCAACGCATATTTAAATGAGCTTGTTGAAAGTGGCAAATCAGCACCGACATTGTAGTTGTTATATAGAGCATTCCCAAAAACTAACACTTCGCCGGTAGCAGAAGCATTGCTTTGGGTATGATTATTAAAAACAAAAATATTTGCTGTATTGGCTATAAAAAAATTAAGAGACATATTGTTTTCCTCCATATTATATATTTGGCACAATTCGTCTTGTACCTTTATATATTATGATATGGTGCCAAATTTGGTGCTAGGGAGGAATTGAGTTGAAAATTGCAATATTAACAATGTTTAACGGTTTGTCAAATACTTATTCCCTTGTAAATGTGGTAAGAGAGCAGTTGGAAATGTTTCTTGCAAATGGAATAGAAGTAAAGATGTTGGTATCAGAACACTGCCCAGACAGTCAAAGGGTTGGGGTTTTTGCAGATAAAAGGATTGAATGGGTAAAAATAGTAAACAGTGAAAATGGTCAAATGTTTCACTGGAAAACTTATAGGAAAGCAAACGATGTAATTGAAAAAAAGTTTTTCCACCAGGCGGATATAATAAAAGAGGACTATGTAAAGAATTTATCCGATGTAAATATTTGCATTATGCACGATATCTTATATCAAGGAGTGCATCTTCTCCACAATGTGGCAATAAGGAATGCGCAAAAAAGTTTGCCCGATATTAAGTTTTTGTCTTTTACCCACTCTGCGCCGGTTAGACATATTGATGCCCCATATCCAATAAGTTGTATGTATAGTTCTATGCCAAACACAACATTTGTCTATCCAACAAAGGCAGGGCTTGAAGCAATTGCAAATCAGTATGATACTGACATTACAAATTGTGCGTGTGTGGGAAACAGTGTGGACATTATGCTTGGACTTCACGAGGAAACTTTGGAAATAGTCCAGCACATAGATCTTATGCAAAGCGAGATAGTGATTGTTTATCCAGGAAGACTTACAATGGCAAAGAAGTTTCACGTTGTAGCAGAATTTGCGGGGTATCTAAAAAGGTACTGCTACGAAAGTGTTTCTGTCATATTCTGTGATTTTTCTTGTTCTGACATCAAACCAGAAACATATAAGTACATTATTCGAGAATGTGGGAAAAAGGCCGGTCTTGAGGAAAAAGATATGCTTTTCACTTCTGATATTGGCTTCAAAAACGGTGTAAAGAGGGAAACTGTATTTGATTTATTTACACTGAGCAATCTATATATTTGTCCGTCCTACTCGGAGTCATTTGGATTGACCGTCATAGAGGCAGCGGGAAGGGGAAACTATATTGTTCTAAACCAAGCAGTACCAGCCCTTGAGGAACTTGGCAATAATATTGATGCTTATTTTATGAGGTGGGATGCAAAGAACTTTGGCTTTGACACAGTAGAAAACTATCAACCATCTGAAAGGCTTTATTATATTGAGAACGCCCAAACAATTATACAAAATATGCAGGATAATCCTGTGATAAAAGCAAAGACATTGGCAAGGATTAGATTTTCCAGTCAATGGATTTACGAAAATCAAATGAAACCATTGTTTCTTGATCTCTTTTGAAAATGTCCATATAAAAACGTCAATATAAAAACAGGTCTATTAAACCAATTGATTTAAACAGACCTGTTATTTTTTATATTATATATATGTTACTTTGTGTAATTATCAAAATACCCTTGGATGTAAACAAAAGGTGTTCCTTTGTCACCACTGCCAGATGTTAAGTCGCATAATGAACCAATCAAGTCAGTCAATCTTCTAGGAGTTGTTCCCTGTGCAACCATTGCGTTTCCTAGGTCAGCGTCTTTGTTTCTAATGTAATCACTAATTGCTGCCTTTAGTTCGTCGCCTTTTAGATCTGCAAATTCGTTGTCTGCCAAGTATTTTAGTTTAACTTCATTTGGAGTTCCTTCAAGGCCACTAGTGTAACCAGGAGAAACTACTGGATCTGCAAGCTCCCAAATTTTGCCAACTGGATCTTTGAATGCGCCATCGCCATAAACCATTACTTCAATGGTTTTTCCAGTTAGTACAGCAATTTGCTTTTGGATACCTTCCACAAAAGCTTGGCAATTAATAGGGAAAAGTTTAACGGAGTTTTCAGTTGATTTGTTAGAACCAAGCAAACCGTATTTTTCATTGTAGCCACTGCCGTCAACACTTGAAGTTAACAAGTCGTCAAGGCCAAGAACAATGTTTGCACCCGCCTCAGTTAGAAGCCTTTTTGTTCTGACTCTTGTATGTATATCACAAGTCAAAACATTTTTTGTATAATTCAATATAACTCTTGGATCGTTGGCAAAGATAACTTCAGCCTCAGCGCCTTCTTCTTCAATAAGGCCTTTGTAGTAATTTACATAGTCCATATCGGTGAAGTGATGTCTGGATTTTCCAAAAGTTTCTTCAAACTTTTCTTGTGATAGAACATCAGAATATGGGTTGATATTGTTTTTGTCAAGCAGGTCAAGGTCAACTAGTTGGTTGCCAACTTCGTCAGAAGGATAGCTTAGCATTAAGAAAACTTTTTTTGCTCCTTTGGCAATGCCTCTCAAACATATGGCAAATCTGTTACGACTCAAAATAGGGAAAATAACCCCGATTGTTTCGCCTCCCAGTTTTGTCTTTACGTCAGAAGCAAGTTGGTCGATTGTCGCATAATTCGATTGGGATCTAGCCAAAATAGATTCAGTTACAGCCAAAACATCTTTGTCTTGAACTACAAATTCTCCAGCCTTAGCTGCATCCATAACAACATCAACAACAATTTTTTGAAGGTCATCGCCTTCTTTTATAATGGGAGCACGAAGGCCCCTGGATACTGTTCCGATTAATCTTTCCATAATACTATTCCTTTCCTTTTATCTCGGTTATTCCTATATTTGCAAGTTCGTCTGCTCTATTGTTCATTTCACATACATATAAAAATTCTTCATAGGTGAAATTTGAACCGTTCCATTGCTGGAATTTCTCATAAAGTTGGTCAAACTTGGTGGATTTACTATTTAGATTTATGTGTCCTTTTACTCTATAAAAATTTACGTTATGGCTCTCCACAAGGGAAAGTAATTCTTCCCAAAGGTCTTTGTTTTCAACTGCTTTTCGCGCCGCATTTCGCCAGCCATTTTTCCGCCAACTTTCATACCATTTCTCACGAAAACAATTGGCAACATATGAGCTGTCAGTAAACACCTCAACTTTTTGATTTTCCTTGTTCACTGCCTTTAGTGCCGCAATAACAGCGGTTAATTCCATACGATTATTAGTTGTATTAGCTTCTCCGCCATATAATTCTTTTTTGTGTTCCCCGAATTCTAAGATGGCACCCCAACCACCAAAATTTATCTCACTTTGGTTGCCGGAGCAACCCCCGTCAGTAAATATTTTAAGTACTGTCATACTTTTTCCCCTTTGCATCGTGTACTTTTGTGGTAATACCACAGATATATTATGCCCTATTTTTTGCAATTGTACAATCAAAACTTTGAAAAAAGTCTCAGATAGTTGTGG
>JAVXAG010000040.1:0-14720 GCA_036660615.1 Anaerovoracaceae bacterium | reverse complement strand
TAAATTTAACTCCAAACTTTAATGGGGTATACCCCCAAAAAAATTTTAAAAAAAAGTAGGGTTTAATCAGACTCCATGGAATGTAGACACCACTAAAATTTGGTTACCCAATATCCATTGTCAAATAAAATATAGAAGGCAAAAATAAAACCCAGTGAAATCAATATAAATATTGAAATCACTGGGTTTGTCTAGGTACTTTTACTTATTTGGTTTTCCAACGATTGCCACTAGATTAACGGATAAAACTTGTAGAAGTTCCCCTATAAATAGTCCAACTCCATTTTTGATAAAGCTGGTTACAATCGAATATGGTAAAATGAACTGACCAAATGGATAATCAAATAAGAACATCCTATAGTCATACATAGAAAGTCCTTTTAAGTGTAATACAAAGTTAACTGAAACTACTACGATACCAACCAATGTAATCCACTTAGTAACTCCCAATATTTCCTTTTTAGTAATCAGCATTTTCTCAGCCAAAAGCTTAATCAAGATAAATGCGGTTATAAATATTAGAAAGTCAATAAATAGCATCATAAAATGACTTATTTCAATAGTACCATCGGGCATTTTTTTCATAGCAAGGGGATAAGCCTTAGTAGTTGCAAATACAGCGACTCTTCCAAGTCCTAGTATAAATGCGAGTAGGGCTATTACTTTGTCTGACTTTTTAACTTCTCTTTTCACTTTAGATGTCCTCCTGTTAAATGTTTTTTAATAATTAACTTAAACTGATCAGTTAACTAATTATACCTTAGTGTAATGGTACTGTCAGAAAAACGCAAAAAATTCTAAATATTCGTACTAATATATATGCATACTTTGGTGTATTAATACATGGGTATAAATTTAATGGAGCAACTTTACAGAACTTTTCACAAGGCACAATTGCTGTATTTTGATTTTCATTTGTTCTAAAATTATGATACAATATAAAAACAGAGAAAAATCGGGAAGAGAAGTCAAAGAGATTTAAAATATTAGCTAATATGGGAGAAGATATGAACTGGAAAGATAGATTTAGTGACCTTATTTTGGAAAGAGGCCAAAGATATTACGAAATAGGACGAGTAAAAAATGTGGCGAACAACAGGGGACACCATATAGCAAACGTAAGGGGAAGTAAAAAGTATAGTGTATCAGTATTTGTTGATGAAACAACACAACAAATAAGAATGATGAATTGTAATTGTCCATATGCATTTGAAGGCCACAATTGTAAACATATAGCGGCAGTTCTATTTAGTATTGAAGACGAATACAATGGGGGAGATTTTGCACTAGAAAACCAAATAGGATCAAAAGAAAAAAGTATCTTTGGAAAGCCAACGGTTAAAGAGCCAGAGGAAATAGAGTATTTGGAAAAAATCGAGGATATCGATGATGACGGTTTTCTTAATAAAGAAGAAAAATACTCATACCTTGAAGAGGACAGACTTTTAGATAAATTAATGATAACACCTAGAGTTATGGAAAAGGCATTAGGGTTAATTAAGAATAAAAGAGTTTTGTTAAAAGGGATAGATGTAAATTACCAGAATAATTACGACGGAGCAATGCTAGATGTAAAGGGAATTTTGGTGGATCCTTCAGGAGTAAGAGAACAGATTGAACTTAAGATTAACCAAAAGAATATTATTTCCACAAGTTGTTTTGTAAATAGATGCGATTATCATGGAAATTATTTTAGACATTACACTAGTCAGCCCAGTTGCGAACATATAGCGGCATTATTTATCTTGACGATAAAGTATGTAAGAGATAACCACATAGGTGACAATACGGATTATGACGCACTGATATTAATTAACAACTTTGCAAAAAAACGTAAGAATTTAATTGAAAAATCACTTACAGATACAAAATCATTAATAAAAATAGTTCCAAGATTAGAAAAAGAGGGAAACGTTTTAAGTGTATCATTTAGAACTGGAGATGAGAAACTATATATCATAAAAAGCCTGTCTACTTTTGTCGAACAAGTAGTTCGTGGCGAGATAGGGCAGTATGGAAAATCAGCGCGTTTTCCACACGATATAGATTCTTTTGATGCAAAAGCAAAACCATATGTTGATTTTATAAAGAAATACGTGGTCGAAGAAGAACATGTTAGAAGTCAAGGTAGATATGCAAGCAATGACAAAGATTGTAGAGTGGGTACTTTTCTAAAACTGCATGGAAGTAGGCTTGATGAGTTCTTCCAATTGATAAAAGATGAAGTTATCGAATATAGCGATAGAGAAGGAGTGATTTCTAAAAGACAACTTTCTTGTAGAGAAGCAAATCCAAAACTGGAAATGCGTATAATGAAAAAACTTAAGAACGAGAAAAGTGTGTTTGATGGAGTTAGAGTGTCATTTGACTTGCCAGATTTTTTGATTGGAAATAGCGGAACCTACTTTATTGAAGACGGTGTTTTGAATAAGATTGATGATGACTTTGCTGAGAAATTAAAGGTATGGATGGATGCAAGATATAATTATCGTAGAAGCATAGCTTTCAACGTTGGCAGAAACTATTTAGCTAATTTTTATCATTCGGTTTTGCCAGAGCTTACAGATATATTTCAGGTTATTGAAGAAGATAGTGAGGAAATTGATAAATATATTTCACCGGAAGTTAAATATGCTTTCTATCTTGATGCAGAAAACGACAATGTAACTTGTAAAGGACTGGCGATTTATGGAGAAGAAGAATTTCCATTATTAGATGTTGATAAAACATTGCATCCTGAGAAGATGTTTTTGGCACCACTAAGGGAAACTGACAGAGAGACAGAAACCTTAGGATTATTGAAGACAATCGTTCCATATGTTGACGGAAATAAGTATTTGTTGCATTGCAATGCAGACGAAGAATGCATATATAGACTTTTGGAAGATGGACTAGACAAACTTTTGGAAATGGGGGAAGTCAATTCAACAAACAGCTTTAAGAATTTGCGCGTAAGAAATAAAACAAAAGTAGCAGTTGGCGTGTCTTTGAGCAATGGTTTGCTGGATATTAGCATTTCATCAGAGGATATTTCGTCAGATGAACTTCTAGAAGTATTAGACAGCTATAAACGAAAGAAAAAATTTCATAGACTTAGAAATGGTGACTTTTTAAATACAGACGATGAATCATTAGAAATGTTAAATGCCATGATAAATGACATCGGCATATCACCTAAAAAACTGGCGGAAGGAAGCCTAAAGATTCCTGCATATAGAGCGATGTATATCGACAAAATGCTTGAAGAAAACGAGGGAATATACGCTGAGAGAGATTCACATTTCCGTTCAATGATAAAGGATTTCAAGACGATTTCGGAATCGGATTTTGAAGAGCCTGATTCACTAAAAAAGATTTTGAGAAACTATCAAATAAAGGGATACAAATGGCTTAGGACAGTTGAAACATATGGGTTTGGAGGAATACTTGCAGACGATATGGGACTTGGAAAAACATTGCAGATGATTTCGGTTTTGCTGACATACAAGGAATCTAATCCAGAGAGCGACACGCCGTCGCTAATAGTTTGTCCAGCATCGTTAGTGTTTAACTGGCAGGAGGAGTTTTCTCAATTTGCTAATACAATAAAGGTTGGACTAGTGGTAGGCAGTCAAAGCGAAAGACAAGAAATAATTAAAAAATATTTGGACTTTGATGTTCTTGTTACTTCCTATGATTTGCTAAAAAGAGATATCGCAGCCTATAAGGATATACAGTTTAATTATCAAGTCATTGACGAGGCTCAGTATATAAAGAACCACTCCACAGCCGCAGCAAAAGCAGTCAAACTAGTTAACAGCAGAGTAAAATTTGCACTTACTGGAACACCAATAGAAAATAGATTAAGTGAGCTTTGGAGCATCTTTGATTTTCTTATGCCAGGGTTTTTGTTTGGATACGATGTATTCAAAAGAACCTTTGAGAAGCCAATCGTCAAGGATCAAGATAAGGAAGCCACAGCAAGGCTACAAAAGATGGTAAGCCCATTTATTTTAAGAAGAATGAAAAAAGATGTATTAAAGGAACTGCCGGACAAAATTGAAAAAGTACGGTTTGACAGGTTTGAGGAAAAGCAACAACTTCTATATGATGGCCAAGTTACTCGCATGAAACAAAAGATAGCATCTCAAGAGGAAAAGGATTTCCAGAAGAATAAAATGTTGATCTTGGCGGAATTGACTAAGATTAGACAAATTTGTTGTGATCCATCTCTTTGTTTTGAGGATTATGATGGACAATCGGCAAAACGTGAAGGCTGTATGGAACTAGTCCAAAGTGCAATTGAGGGGGAACACAAAATCTTGTTATTTTCCCAGTTCACTTCTATGCTTGAACTCATAAGACAGGATTTTGAAAGAGAGGGCATAAGCTATTTCGTTATTACGGGAGCAACACCAAAAGAAAAGCGTTTGCAACTTGTAAATTCATTTAATAAAGACGATACTCAGGTATTCTTGATTTCGCTAAAAGCCGGTGGAACGGGACTGAACTTAACTGGCGCCGATGTGGTTATCCATTATGATCCATGGTGGAACTTGGCGGTGCAGAACCAAGCCACTGACAGGGCGCACAGAATCGGTCAAACTAAGGTGGTCACTGAATATAAACTAATAGCAAAGAATACCATTGAAGAAAAAATTCAAGAGCTGCAGGAAAAGAAGAAAGACCTTGCAGATCAGATAATAAACGGCGAAGGCGGACAACTTGGCTCAATGAGCAAGGAAGATTTAATGGAGCTGCTTGACGTATAATAGGTAAAAAATCAAAAACATCGATTAGATTTAACATTAGTCGGTGTTTTTTGTTTTTATTTAACATAGATTTAAAGAAAATGCGATTTTAGATTTTACAAGATTGACATATACTATAACTACAGAACAAAGGAAAACTAATTTGAATATCAAAAGGAGAACGAAAGAATGAAAAGAATTAAAAAAGTATTAGCACTTGGTATGACACTACTGTTATTAGGTTCAGTATTTACAGCTTGCGGAGGAAACAAAGATTCAATCAGCATAGTATCCAGAGAAGATGGTTCAGGAACAAGAGGAGCATTTATCGAATTGTTTGGTATCGAGCAGAAAGATGCAGATGGAAACAAAATTGACAATACAATAGAATCAGCAGAAATTACAAACAGTACATCAGTAATGATGACAACTATTGAGGGAAATGAACAGGCAATCGGATACATTTCACTTGGTTCACTAAATGACACAGTAAAAGCAATAAAGATAGATGGTGCTGAGCCAACAGTTGAAAACATCAAAAGTGGAGCATACAAAATTGCTAGACCATTTAATATTGTTACTGGAAAGAAGGTAAGCAAACTTTCAAATGATTTCATCGCATATATTATGAGTAAAGAAGGGCAGACAGTAATCGAAGAACAGGGTTATATCAGTCAAGGGAATCAAGGGAAATTCACTGGCGGAAAAGAAAAAGGCAAAATCGTTATTGCAGGATCATCATCAGTAACACCAGTAATGGAAAAGCTAAAGGAAGCATATTTATTGATAAACAAAGATGCAACGATTGAACTTCAGCAGTCAGATTCCACAACAGGTGTTACATCAACCATAGAAGGCGTATGTGATATCGGAATGGCATCAAGAGAAATAAAAGCAGAAGAGGCAGCACAAGGGGTTACAGGCAAAGTTATAGCAATGGATGGAATTGCAGTAATTGTAAATAATAATAGCACAGTTACAGAACTAACTAGCCAAAACATACTAGATATTTACACAGGTAAATTAACTAGCTGGTCAGAAATCAAATAGAACGACAATATAAATCATCCAAGTAAACGCAGGGCTTAATAGTAAGCCCTGCATAGGCTATGTGAGGGAAAAGAATGAACAAGTTTAAAGAAAAATTAATGAAGATGGTATTTCTATTTTCGGCATGTATTTCAATAATTGCAGTTATACTGATTTGTGTATTTATGTTCGGGAAAGGAATTCCAGCTATACAGGAAATTGGTATCTTTCAGTTTTTATTTACTACGACGTGGAAACCACTAAATGATATTTATGGAATACTACCGATGATAGTGGGTAGTTTGTATGTGACAGCAGGGGCAATAATAATCGGAGTGCCTATTGGCATTTTGTGTGCAACATATATGGCAAAGTTTTGCCCTAAGAGAATATATAGGATAATGAAACCGGCAGTGGATTTGCTGGCAGGGATACCATCTATCGTCTACGGGTTCTTTGGATTAGTGGTACTTGTACCAATTATGCAGAATCTGTTCGGTGGAGGCGGGAAAAGCATTCTAACGGCTTCAATCATGTTGGGGATCATGATACTGCCAACTATAATTGGAGTGGCAGAATCGGCAATTAGGGCTGTTCCAGACGCATACTACGAAGGAGCATTGGCTCTTGGGGCTACTCACGAGAAAAGTGTGTTCTTTACGGTGCTTCCTGCAGCAAAATCGGGGATTATGGCAGGGGTAATACTAGGCATAGGCAGAGCAATAGGGGAAACGTTGGCAGTATCCATGGTTATAGGCAATCAACCTATGTTGCCACAGAGTATACTTAGTGGAATAAGAACCATGACAACCAATATTGTACTTGAAATGGGATATGCAACGGATTTGCATAGAGAAGCCCTAATAGCTACAGCAGTGGTGCTGTTTATATTCATTCTTATAATTAACTTATCGTTTTCAATAGTTCAAGGGAGGGAAAAATAATGTCATATAGAAATCATCCATTTTCACTCTTTCTTAGAATAATTGTGTACGCTTCGGCGGCAATAACAGTTTTTATACTTACTTCTTTGATAGGATATATTTTAATAAAAGGTGTACCAAACTTATCGCTGGATTTGTTTGCATGGAAATACACTTCTGACAATGCGTCAATGATGCCAGCAATAATCAACACTTTGATAATGACAGTGGTTGCCTTGCTTATGGCAGTACCAGTAGGAATTTTTTCAGCCATATATTTGGTTGAGTATGCCAAGAGAGGAAACAAACTGGTAAATGTTATAAGGCTTACAACGGAAACGCTGGCAGGAATACCGTCTATCGTATATGGACTGTTTGGCTACTTGATGTTTGTTGTAGCACTACAATGGGGGTACTCATTGCTGGCAGGGGCATTGACTTTGGCAATTATGATATTGCCACTGATAATTAGGACAACAGAGGAAGCCTTAAAATCGGTTCCTGACACATATAGAGAGGGAAGCTTTGGACTAGGGGCAGGAAAACTTCGAACGGTATTCAAAATAGTGTTGCCATCAGCCATTCCAGGAATTTTGGCCGGAGTAATTCTAGGTATAGGTAGAATTGTTGGCGAGACGGCGGCATTAATATATACAGCCGGAACTGTAACGGGTGTAGCAACGGATTTCTTCGCATCGGGAAGGACTCTATCGGTACACATGTATGCCCTACTTTCAGAGGGGTTGTACATGCAAGAGGCTTATGCAACGGCAGTGGTACTTTTAATAATGGTAATCGTAATCAACGGTATTTCAAGTCTTATTGCAAAAAGATTTGCAAAGGGATAGAAAGCTAGAAGGGATAAATAATGGATAAATTTACAATAAATAATTTGAATTTGCACTACGGTGATTTTCAAGCACTAAAGGAAATCAACCTTAAATTACCTAGTAATGAGATAACGGCTTTTATCGGCCCGTCAGGCTGTGGAAAATCAACTCTTCTCAAAACATTAAACAGAATGAATGATCTGGTAGAGGGCTGCAAAATAACAGGAGAGGTTTTGCTTGATGGCAAGGATATCTATGGCAATATGGATATCAATCACTTGAGAAAAAAAGTCGGAATGGTATTCCAAAAACCAAATCCTTTTCCAATGAGCGTCTATGATAACATAGCATATGGACCAAGGACTCATGGTATAAGAAGCAAAATGGAACTTGATGAGATCGTTGAAAACTCATTGAAGAATGCAGCAATATGGGAAGAGCTAAAAGACAGACTTAAAAAAAGCGCCCTTGGGTTATCTGGCGGTCAACAGCAAAGACTTTGTATTGCAAGAGCATTGGCAGTAAATCCAGAAGTTCTTCTAATGGACGAACCAACTAGTGCGCTTGATCCAATTTCTACTTCAAAAATAGAAGATTTAACTCTTGAATTAAAGAAAAAATATACTATAATTATGGTAACTCACAATATGCAGCAGGCGGCTAGAATTTCTGACAACACAGCATTTTTCTTAATGGGAGATGTTGTTGAATATAGCGGTACGGAAGAATTATTCTCCGTACCCAAGAATAAAAAAACAGAGGATTATATAACGGGGAGGTTTGGTTGATGAGAAACAAATTTGATGAACAACTTGCAATACTAAATGTTGAACTAATAAAGATGGGGAGTCTATGTGAACTTGCAATTTCAAACGTAATCGCAGGTCTTATAGACGATAATGATGAACTTTTGAATATTGCCATCGAAACAGAGGTTGAGATAGACCAGAAGGAAAGAGAAATAGAAAACCAATGCCTAAAATTGTTGTTGCAACAGCAACCAGTAGCAAAGGATCTTAGAACTATTTCATCAGCCCTAAAGATGATATCGGATATGGAGAGAATTGGAGATCAAGCTGCGGACATTGCTGAAATTACCAAGTATATTGAAGGTGACGACAGCAAGAACAAAACCCACCTAAAGGACATGGCTTCGGCAACTATTCAGATGGTTACAGACAGCATTCAATCTTTTGTTGACAAAGATCTGGAACTTGCTTACAGTGTAATGAAATATGATGACATTGTAGATGCACATTTTGATGAAATAAAAAATGAAATAATCGAACTTATCAGTGCAAACAAAGCAAACGGCGAATCCTGTCTAGATCTTTTGATGATTGCCAAATACTTTGAAAGAATAGGCGACCATGCGGTAAATATTGCTGAATGGGTGGAATTCTCCATAACAGGACAGCGCAGTAATAACGAGTAAAAGGACAAGTAAAAGGAGCTGTCATTGCGACAGCTCCTTTTAACTAAACTAAAGAGTATTATTACTTATATTGCTTCGTTGTCCTTTTTAGCTTCATCTCTTTTAATGTTCTTCTTTAAACGAACCTGAGGTTCTTTTGGAAGATGGAATAGAGGAATGAATCTGTCAGCACCAGTTAGTGTTAATAACAGTAGTGATCCAACAGCGATCATTGCCATGAAGTTGAAAGGAATAAAGTTAATTGGTTGGAATTCATATAGTGGATATACGTTAACCGCAATACCAGCATAGAATCCTAAGTAAACGTGCCATGGAATTAACTGAGATCCAAATACGCCCATTGCATCTCCGAAAGTAGCATTTCTTAACTTGATTCTGTACATATCTTCTTCACTAGCTTCGATGTTTTCTTCAGCAATTTCCTTAATGATAGGTCCAACTGTTACGATTTGAGCCATTTCATCAGCAAGTAATGCGTTACCACCGATTGAAAGTACACCATTCCAGAACATTAACTGTCTTACGTTCTTTGAAATCGCTACTACCAATTTTGAAAGTGGTTCGAAAGCTTTCATTTTTGACATGATACCACCAAAAGCGGCAACCCACATCATCATTACAATAACCCATGATCCTGCATCGCCAAAGGCTGCCATACATTCATCTAAACAGTCTTGAAGTGAACCTGTAGTTCCTGCTGGAATTCCAAGTACGAAAGCAGCGACTAGTCCGGCACCAATACATCCGAAAGTGTTAAGTCCTGCAACTGCAAGAACGATTACTAATATTAGTGGAATAATCATGTAAAGTGCAACACCACTTGAAACTTGATTTAGAAGGTCGATAGCACCTGGTTTTTCAACTGCTAAGTAGTCTAAAGCACTTTGTGGTACTGAGTTGATAACACCACTTGGGTCTACAGTTTCTGTAGGAAGATGCATGAATATACCTGCTACGTAGAAACAGATGATGGCTAATAGTAAGCAAATACCTGACCATACACCTTGGGAACGTACCCTGTCTATTACTTCTACACCTTGGATACCTGATGATACAATAGTAGTATCTGAAATAAGTCCGATGTTGTCTCCGAAACAAGCACCACCGGCTATAGCACAAGCGGTAAGTAATACATCACCATGTACAATGTGACTTAGCCATAAGAATATTGGTGCGCATGCTGCGAAAGTTCCCCATGAAGTACCAGTTGCTACTGATAATACAGAAGTTACTAGGATACCTACAACAGCTACTGTTCTTGCAGTAACTCCTAGGGATAATGCGATGTTTACTACTGAAGCACCTACGCCAGATGACATAAATACACTTGCCATAGAGTAAGCAAACATTAAGATAAATAGTGCAACGATAATGTTACTAACACTGCTTATTGCAGCATCAAGGCAATCCTTGAATTTAAGTCTTTCTGTAAGCATTGCGATTGCTGCAGCCGATATTGCTGCAAGGGGAGCTGCGATCAAGGCATCTTGACCACTCATCATAAGACCGGCTAATACTGCAATAGGCAGAAATTTCACGATTCCTTTAATGATATTCATTTTTGTTCTCCTTTTCCTTATTAAATAATTAGTATAATATAGAAATGATTTCTTAGCGTTGTTTAACGCTTGTAGTAATTTTATATTATGTTGCGTTTGGTGGTCAATATTAGAAATCAAGACAAAAAAATATCAGCATTTAGTAGGAGAAATTAAAGGAAAAACAGTTGAAAAGGATTATTTAAGTATTATAGGAACAACACTCAAAGGTTATACTGGCAAGAAAAAAACCAAAAAAAACTGGGTGCAAAGAATGCACCCAGCATAAATATTATTGTTTTAGTGTAAGATTATAACTATTCAGCGATTGACTCTACTGTGTCGTCCTTCTTATCTAGTCTTTTGATGTTTTTCTTTAGACGAACTTCTGGTTCTCTAGGAAGTCTGAATAAAGGAATGAATTTGTCAGCGCCAGTTATTGTTAATAACAATAGTGATGCAACAGCAATCATAGCCATAAAGTTGTATTGAATGAAGTTTACAGGTGTAAGTTCAACTAGTGGATATACGTTAGTTGTGATACCAACATAGAAACCTAGGTAAACGTGCCAAGGAATCAATTGAGATCCAAATACACCCATAGCGTCTCCGAATGTAGCATTTCTTAGTTTGATCTTGTACATATCTTCTTCGCTAGCTTCGATATTGTCTTCTGCGATTTCTTTGATTATAGGTCCTATTGTTACGATTTGTGCCATTTCGTCAGCAAGTAATGCGTTACCACCGATTGAAAGAACACCGTTCCAGAACATTAACTGTCTTACATTCTTTGAAATCTTTACTACTAATTTTGAAAGTGGATCGAAGGCTCTCATCTTGCCCATGATACCACCGAATGCAGCAACCCACATCATCATTACGATAACCCATGATCCTGCGTCAGCAAATCCTGCCATACATTGGTCAAGGTAAGCTTGTAAGCTTCCTGTAGTTCCTGCTGGAAGTCCAAGTAAGTAAGCTGAAACGATACCAGCACCAATACATCCAAATGTATTAAGACCAGCAACAGCTAGTACAATTACTAAGATTAGTGGAATGATCATGTAAAGAGCAACACCACTTGAAACTTGATTTAATAAATCGATAGCAGCAGGTTTTTCTACAGCCAAGTAATCAAGAGCACTCTGTGGAACAGAAGCCATAACGCCACTTGGGTCAACAGTAGTAGTATCTAAGTGCATGAATATACCTGCAACATAGAAACAGATAACAGCTAATAGTAAGCAAAGTCCAGACCATACACCTTGTGAACGGATTCTGTCAATTACTTCTACGCCTTGGATACCTGATGATACGATTGTTGTATCTGAGATAAGTCCGATATTGTCTCCGAAACAAGCACCACCTGCGATTGCACATGTAGTTAGGATGATATCTCCACCTACAATGTGGTTTAACCATAAGAAAATAGGTGCGCATGCTGCGAATGTTCCCCATGAAGTACCAGTTGCTACTGATAATACAGCAGTTACCATGATACCTACAACAGCTACAGTTCTAGCTGTAACACCAAGGGATAGTGCGATGTTTACTACGGATGCTCCTACGCCAGTTGACATAAATGCACTTGCCATAGCATAAGCAAACATTAGTATGAATAGTGCAACGATGATGTTACTAACACTGCCGATAGCAGCATCAAGACAGTCTTTGAACTTGATTCTGTCTGTAATCATTGCGATTGCTGCAGCTGTAATTGCTGCGATTGGAGCAGCGATCAATGCATCTTGACCACTCATCATTAGTCCGGCCAATACGAATATTGGGACAAACTTTACGAAACTTTTGATAAAATTCATTTTTTTCTCCTTATAATACCTTAATTAATAAATTATTTACGGATTAATAATTTGCAAGACTTGTGCCATAGTTGTAGAAAACAGTAAAATCACAATATTGTTGAAATATAAGGGAAAATGACGAAACTACAACTTTAGTATAACTATTTATGACCCACAATTGGTCTAATACTAAAGTTGTAGCGCCAAAAATGGGTCAAGGCTATTGACAAACACACTTTTTTGCCATAGGATAAACGTATGTATTGATGCGATGCATATCAAAGGAGAGAAAATGAAGACGAATTTCGGAATTGATAGGGTACTACAACCCAAAGGTGTTGTACCAGTTGCTGCATGGAAATTAGATAATAAAAGGGAGATCGCCGGTAAAGAAGTAAGAGTTAATTTGAAGCTTATACATCTTGAATGGGATAACTTTCAACAAATCTGCAATAGTTGTGGATTTGATGAAGAAAAAGTAAAAGCTAAAATAATTGACTTGGTAGATAAAAGAGGGAAACTGCACAATCCGTTTACGGGGACAGGTGGAGTGCTTACTGGTATAGTAGATCAAATTGGCGATGAAATAGTATCTACAGAGGATATAAAGGTAGGAAATAGAATATACTGCATAACATCTTTATGCGGATTGCCTTTGCATATAGATAAGATTACTTCTATTGATTATAACTATGGACAAATTACTTGTGAAGGTTATGCGATATTATTTGAAGCCACACCGGTTTATAAAATGGACGATAACTTAGAAAAAAACTATACAATGGCAGCAATAGATGAAGCGGGAAATTTATATGCAACATATAAAATTGCAATTGAACATCAAAACAAAAGAGTTGCAATAATTGGTAGAACCGTTTACTCAACGGTAATGTATGCGGCTGCAATACGAGAAGCCATAGGCCCTAAATATAATGTGATTGCTATTATGGACAAGTACGCAGTGGGGATTTTGGATAAGGAAGAAATAGAAAAAGCAATGTATCCCCTTATAAAGAAAACATATTTTTTGGATTTGACTGAGCCAATAACCTCATATCAGGAAATAAAAAAGAAATGTATAGAAGATTTGAATATGGACGAAGTAATAGTAGCAGAGGACATATTTGGGGCAGAAACCCTGGCGGTTTTTTTGGTGAAACAATATGGAGATGTGTATTTTTCAGCTGTAGCAAACAACTATGCGACGGCATCGATAACTGCGGAAACCATGGCGAAAGATGTTACAATGTATACTTTTGAGCAGTATTCCAAAGACTATCCTAAATTCACTATGCAGATAGTAAAAAACTTGAGACCTAAATTAGAGGATATTAATAGACTATATGATAGTAAAAAGAATATAAGGAAGTTAACAAAGAACCAAGAAAAAAGCAATATAACTACTAGCGCAGGGAAAATCGATGACTTTGTATTTCAAAGTGTAGTAACAAAAAGTATGGTTGAAGAGGTGCTAAACATTGCCAAATATGATTGTAATGTAATAATACAAGGAGAAACTGGAGTAGGTAAAGAAAAAGTTTTATCCTTGATACATCAAAACAGCGATAGAAAGTCAAACGCTTGTGTAAAAATAAATTGTGCTACAATACAAGAGAATTTAGCAGAGTCGGAATTCTTCGGATATGAAGCAGGTGCTTTTACAGGGGCACAGACAAGCGGTAAAGAGGGATATTTTGAACTAGCAAATAACGGGATTTTATTTTTGGATGAAATCGGAGCATTATCTTTGAATATGCAGTCAAAGCTACTTAGGGTATTACAGGAAAGTCAATTCTTTAAAGTCGGAGGCGTAAAGCAACAATCAGTAAACGTTAGGGTAATATGTGCAAACAATATTCCATTAAAGCAGCTGGTTGATGAGGGAAAGTTTAGAGAAGACTTGTATTATAGACTTAACATATGCAAAATAGATGTTCCGCCACTGCGAGATCGTAGGGAAGATGTATTATGTCTATCGGAAACATTTCTCGACAATTGGAAGAAAAAATACGGAGTTGAAAAGGAACTTTCCACAGGAGCATTAAATGCTTTGTGCGAATATTATTGGCCAGGCAATGTTAGAGAACTGGAAAACATTATCCATCGATTAGTAATAAGCAGTAAAAAAGTTATGATCTCTGAAGGCGAGGTAGATGAATTGCTAAACGAAAACGCCTATGGGGATATGGTAATCAGCTTAAAGAAAAAATACAATAGAACGGAAAACTTGGATTTCCATGAACTAATGGAGCAACAAGAAAAACAAATTATCGAGTATGCCCTAAAGAAAGAGGGAACAACGAGAAAAGCGGCAGAGATGTTGGGACTTCCACAAACTACCTTTGCAAGGAAAAAGATTAAGCACGACTTATAATAGTAGGAACAAAAAAGAGCCAAGTACAATTTAGGTACTTAGCTCTTTTTTGTTATTTT
>JAVXAG010000039.1:0-14814 GCA_036660615.1 Anaerovoracaceae bacterium | reverse complement strand
AATATTATATAGTTTCTACCTATTCTTGTCCTTTATTGGTTTCTTTTCCCTATGATACCACATCGGCTATGGTTTTGTCCCCACACTAAAGTGTAGTATGGGTATCTTTTTTCATCTTTTTTTCTTCTTATCTTATTTTACCCCTACAATTTATAAAAGCAACAACAAACAGCTGAACTTGACAAAATTGTCAAGTTCAGCTGCTTTTTTGCCATATAAATCCCAATTTTTTACAAAAGTGGGCAATCAGTGACTGACATATTAAAAAAACGGTACGACTACCATTAAGAAAATTTCCAACAATAATATTTTTCTTTTCACTTTCCATACCCCCTTGCTATGCTATTTCCATTTACTACTTGTACCTATAGTAATATCATTTTGGGACAAGGTATGGGAGTATTTTATACGACAAAAGATTACAGGATTTTGCATAAAAAAAGATATGTCTACAAACTGTTTGACATATCTCTTTTATTTGACATTAACTATGGATTATTGCGCTTTAAATTTCTTCCAATATTTGCTATACAAGTCATCCCCTGTAGGGCCAATATCCTTTAAAACCTCACATTTTTTTATGGTCTTTTCTGTTGGGAAAAGAGCCTCATTATTTCTCAGCTTTCTGTCCATAAGGTCAATTGCACCTTGATTTGGAGTGCTGTATGTCAGGTACTCAAAGTTTTTGAATGCCACTTCTGGTTTGCACATGAAGTTGATCCAAGCCTCAGCATTTGCCTTGTTCTTTGCATTTGCTGGGATAGCCCATGAGTCTACAAAGACCTGAGAACCTTCTTCCGGCACAACGAACTCCAGCTTATCATTAAGCTCTTGACAGTATAAAACTTCCCCATTCCAAATTACGCCAATGGAGGCTGATTCGCCAACCAATAAGTCCCTAGCCGAATCATTAGCATACTTGTATACAAGAGGTTTTTGCTTGATTAGATAATCAGCAGATTCCTTTAATTCCTTTTCATCAACAGTATTAAGAGAATATCCAAGAGCCTTTTCTGCCACCATAAAAGTATCCCTTATACTGTCCTGCATAACTATATTTCCAGAATATTTACTGTTCCAAAGGTCATTCCACGAAGTTATTGAACCCTTTGGTATCATATCAGTGTTGTATAGTATCCCTGCTGTTCCCCAAGTGTGCGGCACTGAAAATTTGTTTTCTGGATCAAACTCAGTTGACATTTTCATGTACTTTTCTCCGATATATTTTATGTTAGGTACATTATTAAAATTGATTTCCAGAAGCAACCCCTCATTGATCATTTTTTCTATCATATAGTCCGATGGGCAAATTACATCATAACTTGCAGAACCAGTTTTTATGACAGGATACATTTCCTCATTCGTATCGTAGGTACCATAAATTACCTCAATACCAGTTTCTTTTTCAAATTCACTTATCAGGGTTTCATCTATATAATCACCAAAATCATACACATAAACCTGCCCATTTTTGCCTTTGTCTCCGCCTCCGCAACCAGTAATAATGCCTACGGTTCCAAGAGTCAAGGCTACAATCAAAGTTAACGCCCAAATTTTTTTCATTCTTTCTCTCCTCTATTTGAAATAATATTAGTTACAACAAGTATTATTAGCACTACTACAAAAATTACTGTAGAAAGTGCAAAGAGTGTCGGTCTTATTCCCACCTTTACTTGGCTGTAAATCAAAGTAGATAGTGTATTTATTCCAGCGCCTCTTGTAAAGTGTGTAATTACAAAATCGTCCACAGACATTGTAAAAGATAATAGCAACCCAGAGAAAATCCCCGGTCTAATGTCTGGTAAAACGACTTTGAAAAAAGCATAAACAGGTTTTGCTCCCAAATCCAATGCCGCTTCATAAGTATGATTGCTGAGTTGTTTAAACTTTGGCATTACTGATAAAATTACATATGGTATACAAAAAGTAATATGCGACAGTAGAACTGTTCCCCAATTTAAAGTTATTCCAAATACCAAAAATGCCATCATCAACGAAATACCTGTAACTATGTCTGCGTTTAGAAGTGGTATATTATTCAAACCCATTACAACTGTTTGGGTATGTTTTCTCATCGTCAAAATTCCAATACAAGCTGCTGTTCCTATTATCGTTGCAATGACTGATGCACATATGGCTATAGTAAAAGTATTCCACAGTGCTTCCATAATCATTTGGTTGCTAAACATTTCTTGGTACCACTTTAGGGAAAATCCAGTCCACGTTGCCATGGATTTGCTTTCGTTAAAGGAAAACACCATCAATGTCGCTATAGGCAGATACAAGAACAACAAAATCAGCCCTATATATAACCCTTGTGAAAACTTTTTCATAATACAGTACCCTCCCCATTCTTATCAAATTTTGTGAGGAGTGCCATACTTATGACAATAAATATCATCATCACCAGTGACAAACCAGAACCTAAATTCCAGTTTGAACTAGTAGTAAATTCTTGCTCGATAATATTTCCAATTAAATTTATTTTGCCTCCACCTAGCATATTTGAAATTACAAAGGTTGTAAGTGATGGTACAAATACCATAGTCACTCCGCTTGCAATTCCGGGAACACTTAGTGGTAACAATATTTTAAACAATACATTAGCCTTGGTTGCGCCAAGGTCATATGCTGCCTCTATTAAACTGTTGTCTATCTTTGAGATAGTATTAAAAATCGGCAATACCATAAAGGGCAGAAAGTCGTAGACCATTCCCAAAACGATTGCATAAGGTGTGTTGATTATTTCAAGAGCAGGCAAATTCAAGAACCCAAGGAGTCCGTTGATAATGCCGCCTTTTTCTAATATTACTTGCCATGCCATTGTTCTGAGCAAAAAGTTCATCCACATTGGCAAAATAAATATAAATATAATGAATCCTTGCTTACCAAACTTGCTGTCTTTTAGGATTAGTGCTAATGGGAACGCAAGCAAAAAGCAGATTACGGTACTTACAAATGCAAGCAAAAGTGACAACCCCAAAGCCTGAATATGTTCCTCTCCAAACATCGCTGTTACGTTTTGGAAGGTGAATACTCCACTTCTGTCGGTCAGCCCATAATATGCAATTACAGCTAGTGGAATTACTGTTCCACAAGCTATCCAAATCAAGAAAGGACTAGATAATAGTTTTTTATACATCTATCGCAATTGCCTCCTCATCTTTGGATTGTGGCTTGTTCATTATTTGAATGTTTTCTGGTATAACATCAATGCTGACGCTTGCTCCTATTGGCCTACTAATTGTACTTTGGACTAGCCACTCAAAGCCACCTGCCAAAATTTCCATTTCATAGTGAACACCAATAAAGACATTGTGAATTACCTCACCGTCAATTTTACCTTCTCCCGGTTTTCCCAAGATAACATCTTCTGGTCTGATAACCACGTCTACTGGTTTTTTATTTCCAAAGCCTTCGTCAATACATGGGAAAATTGTGTCAAAGATTTTCACAACTCTATCTTCCATCATTATTCCGTCCATAATATTACTGTCACCAATAAAATCGGCAACAAAGGCATTTTCTGGCTCGTTATATATCTCCTCTGGCGTGCCCATTTGCTGTATATATCCACCGTTCATAACTACTACTTTATCGGACATAGTCAACGCTTCTTCTTGGTCATGGGTGACGTAAATAAAAGTAATCCCCAGCTCGTTTTTCAGCCTAATTAACTCGTACTCCATATCCTGTCTAAGCTTTAGGTCAAGTGCTCCAAGTGGTTCATCAAGCAACAAAACTTTTGGCTCATTTACAATAGCCCTTGCCATGGCAATCCTCTGTTGTTGCCCTCCGCTTAGTGAATCGATTTTTCTTTTCTCAAATCCAACAAGGTTGACTAATTTTAGTGCATATTTCACTTTATCTTTTATATATTGGTCACTTTTATTGCTAATCTTTAATCCAAACTCAATATTCTGTCCAACGTTCATATGTGGAAAAAGTGCGTATTTCTGAAACACTGTATTTATGTGTCTTTTGTTTGGTGGAACATCTGTAATATCTTTTCCCTGGAAAAGTACTCGCCCCTGATCTGGTGTTTCAAATCCTCCCACGATTCTAAGTGTTGTAGTTTTTCCACAGCCTGATGGCCCAAGCAATGTGATAAACTCATTTTCATTTACTGTCAAACTAAAATCATCCAGTACTAATGTTTCTCCGAATGATTTAGAAATATTTACTAATTCTATTAGTGATGATGCCATTTTTGTTCCTCCTAAATATATTTTTTAGAAGCTCGGTGGGGAACTAACCCATAAAATCTTTGCTCCTGTGGTCGTTGTAATAAAGTGTTTTTTGTCCGGTGTATAATAAAATGATTCTCCACCTTTGGCTGTATATTCTTTTTTACCTATATGAATGTTAATTTCTCCCTCCAAAACGTATCCAAATTCTTCTCCCTCATGTGGGTTGTCAGGATATGTCTCGCCTCCTTGTTCCAAAGTCAAATATATTGGTTCCATAATATTTTTTTGGGCATTGGGAATTATCCATTCAATTGTGTTTTTTAGTTCTTTATCTTCTTTTTCAAAATAATCTTCTTTGCTAAATACAACTTGCTCATCGTCATCCTTAGCAAAAAAATCGCTGATTGAAAATCCAAGGCACTGCAAAATATCTTCTAATGTGGAAATTGACGGTGATGTTATGTCTCTTTCAAGTTGGGAAATAAAGCCTTTTGACAATTCTGCTCTGTCGGCAAGTTCCTCTTGGGTAAGTCCTTTGACAACTCTCAATTCTTTAATTTTTGCACCGATATCCATATGTCCTCCATATCTTTATACCGCTATGATTAGTGAAAATCATGGTGGTGATTGTAACAAGGATTGTAAACGTTTAGTTTAGTATTGCTAAACTCTATTGCAAGATTAATTATACTAATATTTAGCTAAAAGTCAATAGGTTTTCACGAAAAATTAGGCTATCTAACTACAAAAAGAGCCTTGCCGTATTACCCAAACTTCCCCTTTGACGGAAAGCGGTTCAATACTACAAAAGCTCTTATTCTTACTTTTGATTTCTATTTTATTAGAATGTAGCCACCTCAGGCTTGGCTTCTTGGCAATGTTCAAGTTCAATGACATTTAGAACTGGTCCAATTTCACCATAGACATCATCATATCTAACGTCAATTTTTGCAGTGATAATAACCCAACCGCCATGTTCAATATCGTCCATCTTTGACCTTTTGCATACGAGACCTGCAAATGAAATATCTTCAACACAGCATGTCATAACGTGTCTGCCAAAAATAAAAGTTCCCTCTGGCAAATCACCACCGGTAACAGACCTACCTTTAACCGTTATGGTCTTGTCTTGGTATTTGTCAGTTTCCTCGTTGATATCTCTATACCATTCTGCAAAATCGGAATCTTCTACTGTAAATTTTGGTGATTTGATATCAAATGGTAGTTCATCTTTTATCTGGTCAAACTCCACATTGTCCTGATCATATTCATAAGCAATCTGTGCCTTTCGATTGATTGCTCTAACAATTTTGTGGAATTCAAGCTGATCAAAGCTTCGTTCAAATCTGTTAAATACAATCATTTCAGCACTCTTAAACTTGTCCACAACCAAATTTCTCATATTTTGATTAAAGGCAATGAATGTAGGCCCATGAACAAACACCATCTCTTGGTATGTCATCCAATCCTCAGGCATATTTTCATAAAATGAATCAAGCATCCACATTCCATTGTACTCTACGATTATTCTCTCTGGTCTATGTTTTTTCTGCAACTCCTCAAGATGTTTGGGAGTCAAATCCTCTTCTTTTTCAACTACTTCTATATATACATTCTTGCCAAAGAATTTTGATGGATCGTAATCTTCTTCACCTTCTTCGCAAAGTAACAAAAGTGTTCTTTCTCCTGCATTAAAATCCGATCCCTCTAGGGCATCTTGTATAAAAGTAGTTTTACCCGATTCAATAAAACCGGTAAATAAATATACTGGCATTTCCATAGTTATAGGCTCTCTTTCCCCAAATTATAATTCAAACAGAGATTTTATCTTCGCTTCATCGATATCTTTACCAATTACGCACAGTCTCCCTGTAACTTCTGCTGTTCCAAATCTCACATCAGGCTCCCCTGGCACATAGTCGAAATGTATCCATTTACCATCGCTTGCGGCAACAATACCTTTTGCTCTTAGAACCATTCCATATTCATTTTCGTCCTGAAGTGCAGTCAAAATTTGTGTGATTTTTTCTGATTCAAACTTATGGGCTGTTTCTGCTCCAAAGCTTGTAAATACTTCATCTGCATGGTGGTGACCTTCATGGTCATGTTCATGTTCATGATCATGGTCGTGATCGTGGCACCCACAAGTGCAATCATCATCATGGTGATGATGTTCTTCATGATCGTGATGGTGATGGTGCTCATGTTCTTCATGGTCGTGGCACCCGCAAGTGCAATCATCATCGTGGTGGTGGTCATGTTCTTCATGGTGGTGATGATGGTCATGTTCCTCGTGTTCCAAATGTTCTAGCTCAACCTGTATCGTTGATTTTTTCTCCATAGTTTCCAATATTTGTTTGCCGGTGATTTCTTCCCAAGGAGTAGTTACGATTGAGGCATCGCCATTATATTCACGAATAAGTGCAACACAATCATCAAGTTTTTCTTGGCTAAGACCAGTTGTATGGCTAAAAATTATGGAGCTAGCATGCTCAATCTGGTTGTTATAGAACTCACCAAAATTGTGTATGTACATCTTACATTTTTTTGCATCAACTATAGTTGTAAATCCATTTAATACCAAGTGCTCATCATGAACATTTTCTACTGCTCTTATGACATCACTTAGTTTTCCTACACCTGATGGTTCAATTAAAATTCTATCTGGGGAAAATTCTGCAAGAACTTTCTCAAGGGCTCTTCCAAAATCTCCAACAAGGCTGCAACAAATGCATCCGGAGTTCATCTCATTAATTTCTACGCCAGCATCTCTTAAAAATCCGCCATCAATTCCTATCTCTCCAAATTCGTTTTCAATTAGTACGACTTTCTCTCCAACGTATGCCTCCTGAATTAGTTTTTTAATTAAAGTTGTTTTTCCGGCACCTAAAAAACCGGAGAAAATATCAATTTTTGTCATCTTTATCATCTCTTTCTCTAAATATTATTAGTTTTAGTTTTTACTAACGAATTGTAATCTTCCTTAGTATAATCTTTAACAATTTTCATTATTTCGTCAAACCCATCTACACATTGCCAATCCTCTGCAATGTGCAATTTTACTATATCATAAATCAATTTTTTGTAATGATCTAAAATATCATCATATTTCATATCCTGATTGACAAGCTCCTCTATGTCACTTGTAGCATACTCAATTTTTATTTTGCATCGCTGCCTATGTCGCCCTTGCAATCCATCAGGAAAGTCAATTACTGCCACATCGACGTTATTAAAAAATGGCTCATCAGGGACAAGCTTTATTTGTTTCATCTTTACCTCCAAATATGCAAGCTTGGGAAAAACTTTACACTTGCCTTTAGTCCAACGTTATAATTATATACCCATAAATTATGCTTATCAATACGATATTTAACTTAAATAATTAGGAACCATTCAACTATTGCCTTGCTGATTCCAAAAGTTCTTTTTTTTCTTCTTCTGACAGGTTCATGGTAACACAGATGCGCTTTATTGTTTCTTCATCGAATACAAATGTTCCGTCAGTACAAAGCTTTGTAAAGTCATCTTTTTTAATTCCTACCTTACTAAAAGTAATTTCCCCTGATGCAATTTTTCTGTCGTATAATCTAAAAAAAGTGACAGCAAATGATTGTTTCTCATTCATTATATAATTCCTCCAAATAGTTCAAATTAATATCGTATAAGTTTTTGTGTCCCTCTTTTGACACCAGTATCATAGCCTTGTCCAGTGCCTTAAAATAGTTTCGCACTGTCATATTGTTCACATTTATGGCTGTCGCTATTTCTTCTATGCTTATGCCTTTTATACCAAAGAGAGAATTTGCCAATAACAACGGTATAAATTCCTTATTTAGCTTTTTCAAAGATTCGTCTGCCGATAAAATCGTTTCATATCTTTTATACTTCTCGTCTTTCTCGCTTAAATCCATAAGCAACTCCTCAGTTGCCTCAACCACAAACTCCAAAAATGTTGTCACAAAGGGAGTCAAATCTCCACAATTTTTTGCGTCGTTAGTCAGGGCAAAAGCTTTGTAATATTCCCCTATATGATTTTTTATTACGTATGATAAGTTAAAACCAACCAAGAAGAACAAATCCTTTGACAACAGCGCACTGCTAATATATCGGCTCATGCGCCCATTTCCATCATAAAATGGGTGTACATATCCAAACAGATAGTGGAAAACAGCCATTGATACTAAACTATCTATCTCATTATCATTAATAAGCTTTATTCCCTTATCCAAGTATTCAATAATAGTTGCCTCCGGCATAACTCCAGAATGTATAATTTTACTGTTCTTTTCAACAAAAACTTCATTCTTTCTGAAGTAAACACCATCGGGTTTATTTTCAGGGTTTTCCAAAATCACTTCGTCAAGAACGAGCTCATCATAAATGTTTCTAATATCCTTACACGATGTAATACTAGTATTTTGATCCATTAACATTACATACTTGTTTACGATACCATAGAATCGTGTTTCCTTATTTTTTTTGTTAGCTACGGCATTAAAAGCTTCTATTATCTCTTTTCGGGTGCTTACCACCCCTTCTATTTCGTTAGTCAACTTTATCTCTTCAATCAAAGATTTCTGCTGAAATTGTCCTATTGCCTCAATTGGCAAATTCTCAACTGCCTTCCAAACCAATTTATCATTTTTCAAAATCTTAGATATTAATGAACCGATCTCTTTTGTCCAAACTAAGAATGCAGGTTGCCTGAAAATATCAAAATCAAAATGCATTGTCTCTTCATTATTAAATCTATCATTATAAGTTTTTTCGTATTCCTGTCTATTGGAATAGTAAACTTTTTTCATATTTTTATACTTCATATCCTGCCTCCTTTTTAATAGTTTATACCACTATTTTATAAGTTGCAAGGTTATTTTATACTTAACTTATAAAAAAACATCTAAATTTTATAAGTTAGCTTTGGTTTTGTGTCCTAACGTTACAAATTTCCCCATCTTTTATCTCGATTACCTTTTCGCTGCTCTTGATTGTTGACTGTCTATGGGCAATAGATAATATGGTTTTGCCACTGCCGGCCTTTTTCAAAACTTCCACAACCTTTTGCTCTGTTTTGCTGTCCAAATTCGCTGTTACTTCGTCTAATAAAAGCAACGGTGGATCGGTGACAATCGCCCTAGCTATGGCAAGGAGTTGTTTCTGGCCTTCAGAAAACATACTTTCATCCACTTTTGTGTCAAATCCATTTTCAAAAGAAAGTACATATTCTTTTAAACCAACAAAATCTATTGCAGCCTCTATGGCTTCACAAGTTATGGATTTATCCCCCAAACTTATTTGCTCCCACATTGTGCCGTTGATAAAGCTACATTTCTGCTCAACATACCCTATTATTTGTCGTTTTTGACCGTTGGATATTCTGTATACATCTACGCCATTAACCAGTATTCTTCCTTCCGTTGGTTTTAATATTCCCAAAATAAGTTTGAATAATGTGGTTTTGCCAACACCAGTTCTGCCTACAAATGCTGCATTTTCATAAGGCAAGATTTCTATGTCAAAGTTTTTTAGGACTTTATTCCCCTTGGTATATTCAAAAGACATATTAACAAAAGCAAGTTTGATCCCCGCCCTTTTTACCTCTTTCATATCTAAACAAATAGTCTTTTCTTCCTCTTCTTCCTCCTTTAGGAAAATATCTACACTTTTGATGCCTGAAAGCCCTTTTTGAATACTCTGCAGTTCAGTTCCCAGACTATCAATTGGCGAAAACAGGTTGGTAATCAAATTGGTTGCTGCTGCAATCATACCGATGGATATCCCAAGAACATTGTTGTCCCCCATAGAAAAATAGAAAACAAATGAAATTGCCAAGGCTGTTAACATTTGAATAATCGGCGAGTAACACGAGTCATAAAAATTCACTTTGTTCATAGTATTGTAATTGTCTTCCAAGTAATCTTTATACCTATTCTCCATATATTTTTCTTTGTGAAAGGTTTTTATCATTACCATATTATTTATGGTTTCCGAAATGTGGTTATTCACCTTCCCAATTTCTTTAAGATTGTTCATCTGAGATTTTAACATTCTTTTCCTAAAAAATGCAGTCAAAAGTCCAATAACAGGGATTAAACAAATGGTAAATACTGCTAACTTGCCACTAAATATCCAAATAGAAATTACTATCCCAACTATTTTGAAGCAATCGATAACCATACTTATTAACCCATCTGTAAACAAAGTATTTATATTATCAACGTCGTTTATAAACTTTGATGATATTGTACCACTGCTATTATCTACGAAATACGTTCCTTTTATTTTGGTAAGTTTTTGTGCCATTTCAAGGCGTACTTCTTTTACAATCTTTTGACCTACTACAGTCAACAAATACCCTTTCAGGAAATCAAATACACCTACAAAAACAAAGGTCGCCAAATAAATCGCCCCAATAAATATCAGCCCTTTTGAAGATCCTAGCAAATAATCGTCAATAATTATTTTTAGAACCTGAGGTGGCAACAAGCTGAGAACGACTACTGCCGCAATCAAAAATATTAGTGCAACAATGTACTGTGGTTGTTTTTTTAAAGTATCTATGGTAATTTTTTTCGTACTATTCATCTATTTTTGCCCTCCCATCTGCAACTGTCAACACCTTGTCGGCATTGGAAAAGCAACTTGTCCTATGTGAAATGAGAACTATAGCACAATCGCCATAGTTCTTTTTTAAATTCTCAATTATTTTTTCTTCTGTCTTTATATCCACTGCGGCAAAAGGATCATCCAAAACAAGTATTTTGCTTTTGTTATAAAGTGCCCTTGCCAAAGAAAGTCTTGCTTGCTGGCCACCACTAAGCCTAATTCCCGATGCTCCAACCATGGTGTCCACGCCCTTTTCCATTGCAGTCAAATCTTCATCAAAGCAAACATCTTTCAAAACCTGACTAATGTCTCCCTGATCTCCCAAGGTAATATTGTTATATATGGTGTCTGAAAGCAGCTCGCTGCTATGTCCCATGTAGGTAACCAATTTGCTTACTTCGTAAAGTTGGTAATCTGATAGCTCTCTGCCGTTTATCATTATACTTCCTTCGTATGGATAAAGTCCTTGCAGTGCAATGCCTATGGTCGATTTTCCTCCTGCCACTGGCCCTGTTATTCCTACTAACTGTCCAGTTTTTACACTAAAACTAATATTAGAAACTTTTCTAAAAGCCATATTTTTCACAATTAATTCAGTTGTTCCCTCAGCTACAAACTTTCTGTCTTTTTCTTCTCTGTATTCGCTTAAATATGGTTTGATTCGAAGCCATGAAACTTCTGCCTTTTGCACAGAGTTAAACAGCTTTGCCGCCTTGCTGACTTTGACTGCAAATGACGTAAATATTGCAATGTACGCAGAAAAAGCTCCTACTGTCCACTGACCATTTAGCACCATATTCCCGCTGTAAAACACGATTGCCACTATTCCGATCAAAGAAATTGTCTTGTAAATAGGCTGCATTGAGTTCTCTAGCATATTGGCTAACACTGCTTTTTTCTCAAGGTCGTCTAGGTGTTCTTTGTATTTCTCGATTTTTATTTCTTCTACGCTATTTATACGATAAAGCAATTCGTTTTCCACATTCTCAAGGGTAATCTCTGAAACTTGGCTTAATTTGTTCCGATATTCTTTTGAATACTTAAATATTATGGTCTTCAATCTCTCAGCTATAATCATTGCCACTGGAATAAATATCGTTGAAATTATGGTGACTTTTACATCATAAAATAGCATAATTACAAAGTATGAAACCATCAAAACTCCTGTATCAAATATCTCTGTTGTAAATTTTCTCATTCCTTCTGCGCAGGCATTTACATCGGATATGGCTTTTGTCATCAAATCTCCTGTAGATTGATCTTTTAGCTCTGAAAGGTCTTTATTTACGATATTATTGTAAACCATAGTTCGCATTGTGGCACTGGTTCTATTAGCAAAAACTCTTACGTAATATCTTTTTAGATATCTCATAATTTGTATCATTCCAATCACTCCAAGAAAAATCCCTATCCATTGGATTATTATTTCTTTTCCTTGGTTCCCAATAATCAAATCTATTATCTTTCCTTGAATGACTGGCCCTAGCGCCAAAGTTCCATTGTATGCAATACCACTAACTACTATAAGCAACACAACTATCCATTGGTTTTTCCAATAGTTTATCATTTTCTCCGGATGTTTTATTGGCTTAATGTTAATGGTTTTCATCGGCTATAGCTCCTCGTTTCTTGCTATATTATGCACCCAAATGCCTTTTTTGATTAGCGTAAATGCTATGACGCACTTAATTATCTCTAGCAACTGACAAATTCCATAGACTAGTATTATTGGAAGTCCGGTAAATCTTGACAAGATAAACGCTGTTGGCAAACTAAGCACCCACACAAATCCACTGTCAAACATAAAGGTAATAAGGGTTTTTCCCCCTGAACGAATAGTAAAATACGATGCAAATGCAAAGGCGCTAACTGGCATAATAGCTGCAGAAATCAAAATAAATGAAGTAGCATACCACTTTACTGTTTCTGTTGTATTGTATATCTCTGGGAAAAATGGTGCGATTACTGCCATAATTGTGGCAGCAATAACTCCGCATATTACGGAAAAACCTATCATTTTCCACGCAGTTGCCTTGGCTTCATCAAATCTATTTGCCCCCAGAAGCTGACCAACGATAATTGCCACAGAAGATCCAACTCCTTTGAATAAGACATTGCACAAATTGATTACAGTAGAGCAAATACTTAATGCCGCAACAACGGCAAGGCCTCTCACTGAATAGCTTTGTGTGACAAGGGCAAGTCCCATTGACCAAATGGTTTCGTTAAGTAAAAGTGGTGCTCCGATAATCATAATTTTCTTAGCAAGTGGTCTTGGAATGTGCATTGACGAATAAACTCCCACAATAAAATGGTTTATTTCTTTGTGTTTATGTGTCCACAGTACAACTATTCCGCACTCTATCCACCTAGCTATAACTGTTGCAATTGCTGCTCCTACAACTCCAAGTGCAGGTACACCAAATTTGCCAAATATGAGTATATAGTTAAGCACAACGTTAACCAAAACGGCTATTGCGCTAGCTTTCATAGGCAGCATTGTCTCTCCACCTTCTCGTAATGTGCTGGTATACACCTGCATTATTGAAAAAGGTATGAATCCAATCGCCATAATCATCATATAGTTTTTTGCAGACAACAATGTCAGTGCAACATCTCCTGTGGTGTCTGACTCGTGTAAATACAGTCCGATTAGTCCATCTGAGAAAAATACTGCAATGGTTATGCCCAAAACCCCAATGATTCCGCATATTATTATTTTAAATCTAAAGGTGCTTTTGACGCCTTCGTAATCTTTCTTTCCAAAAAACTGTGCTCCAAAAAGCCCTGGCCCTGAAATTGCTCCAAATATGCAAAGGTTGAATATATAGATCAACTGGTTATCGATTCCGATTCCCGAAACCTGCTCCATGCCCACTTGTCCAACCATTATATTGTCCAGTAAATTGACAAAGTTTGTAATTCCGTTTTGGATCATAATCGGCACTGCCAAAATTATTACTCGTTTATAAAATTCTCTTGTTCCTATAAAATCTTTGATTGTTAACACTTATTCCTCCAAGTATTCTAAAATTCATCGCTGTGTTCTCTAAAAAAATCGTAAAACTTTCTCACGTTTTCAAGTTCTGTCCAAAGTTTGACTCTCACTGGGGTTTCGTCCAAATCGTATATCTTTGCTTGTTCCATGGAAAGTAAAAATGGTGAATGGGTAGAAATTATGAATTGACAGTTGAAAAACCTAGCTGAATCCTGAATAAAGTCCAACAGTTGTAACTGCAAATCTGCGGAAAGGCTGTTCTCTGGCTCGTCGAGAAGATAAATTCCATTTTCTTTTATTTCTTGTGTAAAATACCAAAATGCGCTTTCGCCATTTGACTTGCATGGTACGTTGTTCATCAGTTGACTTCTTACAAATTCTGACCCCGAATTTTTCCTAGCCTTGTTTATTTTCTTTAACTGTTCATAATCATCAAGTGACCTAAACTTAAACTTGGCGTATTTCAACTCTGTATATTCTCCCAGCAAATCGTTTCTAGTTGTATCTATGTTCTCGTTTATATTTCTTATATCAAACAGATAGTCAAATACATCGTCGCTTGTAATTATCTTCTTCGCTATTTCATCATCGCTCATACCATTGTTATACACTTCAAAACTGCACTTAGAAATGTACTCGTCAAAGAAGGAGCTTTTGTTGAATATTGAACTTCTGCTAGCACCAATAGCCGTCGCCATGACGTTTAGTATTGTGGTCTTCCCCGATCCATTGCCGCCGTAAAATATGGTCACTGGCTCAAAAGTTATTTCTTCCAAATCTTTGTCAACAAACATTCCAAATGGATAGTAGTTGTTATAGCAAGTTCTCTTCTGATCCATTTCGTTTATTGTGGCAAATCTATCGGGCATTTTAAATGTCTCCAAAAACACCATAACGTTCTCCTTCCCGCTTGATAATATTGATATTAGTTGTACTTTATAATAATATCACCAAATTGGTTTTGGAACAAGAAATTGACGCTGAAAAGTTTGAAAGGTGGCTAAGTTTTTTATGTTT
>JAVXAG010000038.1:0-14893 GCA_036660615.1 Anaerovoracaceae bacterium | reverse complement strand
TTCCTCTTTTGTTTCTTAAGACAAATTAAGGAACAACACCAAAAATTGTACTTATTTGTTGTACGGATATAAATAAAAACAAAACTTTTTGTTTTTGGAAACAAAAACCGTACTTGTCCTGTGAAGAGGTTGTGAATTTAACCATCACAATGGTGCAAAAGACTTGTCATTCGTTTATAATAGTGGAGTGGTTAAAACACAGAACGAAATCCTTCGGGAAACTTTTAGAGAAAAAGAGGAGAAGAAATGGCAAAGAAAATTATAATTTTATGTATGTCTATTACCATGATATTATTCTCATCAATTTCTATTTACGCAGCAGAGTATAGTAATGAAACGGAGATTTTAGTAAATCCCAGTGCTAATGCAACAACAGTAGATATGGAATCAGAAACAATAGCCCCAGACGTAGATCAAGACGTAAAGGAAGAAGTTGTTTCAAATGATGATAAAGACACTAAAAAAGAAAAGGCAGAAAAAGCAAAACAAAAATATAAGAGAGGCTTAGCCGCTTATATTAGATACAAGAATGGAAATATTGGCAGAGAAAAATCAATGAACATGGCGGGATATTTTATTAAGTACTCCGACAAGTATAATGTTGATGAAAAAGTAGTTATGGCTGTTGCTCAGTCAGAAAGCAATTTCCACGAAAAGTCATACAATCCAGCTGGATACTATGGAATGATGCAAGCCAGTGCAAGCTTGGCAAGAGCTAATGGTTATAAACCTATGTCACTACTAAAAGCAGAGGCTGGTATAAAAGTTGGCGCCAAATATTTAGGAACCTTAGTAAGACGCTATGATAGCGTTTCAAAAGGACTAGCAGCATATATGTATGGTTCAGGCACAGTAGATAGTGGAAACTATTCAAGAGAAAGAGTTAACAAAGTTTTAGAAAAAAGAGATAGCATAAAAAACTATTTGAACAGGAATGATTATATTTAATAAATCAAAGCACTTTCACGTAAATTGAAGGTGCTTTTTTATTTGCTTGCCAAACCATTGATTTTACATACCAAAAAAGGTATAATGTTAAAGATTGTTTCCATAAATAGGAGCATTAGATGAATTTAAGAGTAAAGTCATAAAAAAGTGACAGAGGATGGAAAACCAATGAGAGTATTCGACATTTCACCAGTAAAATATTCAGGTGATAAAATGACAATTTTGGATCAGACAAAACTTCCTAGTGAAGAAATATATATAGAGATAAAAACCAAAGAAGATATTTGGGAAGCCATATACAAGTTAAAAGTAAGAGGGGCGCCAGCTATTGGAGTTGCAGCAGCATATGGACTATATGTTTCTGTTAGAGATTCCAAAGCGGCCACACTAGAAGCATTTTCAGAAGAATTGGTAACTGCCAAAGATTACATAGTTACAGCAAGACCAACGGCAGTTAATTTGTCTTGGGCCCTTGAGCGAATGTACAAGAAATTTAAAGAAGCAGGAAACATAGAAGTTTTGGAGGCAAAAGAACTTTTGCTTTGCGAAGCCATAAAGATAAGAGAAGAAGACGAAGCGGCCTGTTATGCAATGGGAGAATTTGGACTTTCCTTATTGTCACCATCTATGGGGATTTTGACACATTGCAATGCGGGGACAATAGCTACAGCCAAATATGGGACTTGCTTAGCACCGATTTACCTTGGAGAAGAAAGAGGATACAATTTTAGAGTATTTGCAGACGAAACCAGACCACTCTTACAAGGTGCAAGACTGACTTCGTGGGAACTGTTTCAGTCAGGAATAGATGTGACTTTGATTTGCGACAATATGGCATCAATAGTTATGAAAAATGGCTGGATAGATGCTGTGGTAGTGGGCTGCGATAGAATGGCGGCAAATGGAGATGGTGCCAACAAAATAGGCACATCTGGAGTGGCAATACTTGCAAAAGAGTATGACATTCCATTTTATATGTTTGCCCCAACATCAACTATTGACCTTGACACCCTTAGCGGTGACGATATACATATAGAACTTAGAGATGGCGAAGAAATATATAAGATGTGGTATGAGAAGGATATGGCTCCAGCAGGGATAAAGACATATAATCCTTCATTTGACGTGACACCAGGAGAATACATCACTGCAATAGTCACAGAAAAAGGTATCATAAGGCCACCATATAAAGACAACATAAAAAAGCTTTTTTCAGGAGAGAAGGAATAACATGGGAAATGAAAAAGCGGGGTTTTTTGCCCGTAATGTAAAGATAATTGTAGTACTTGCAGTAATGGCAGGGTCTACGTCGGGGATTTTTGGTTCAGTAATAGAAGCACCATCAATGGCCATAGGATTTTGGAGATTGACAATAGGCTTACCATTTTTCGCTATACCAGTTTTACTAAAACAGAGAGATACCTTCAAGGCAATCTCAAAAAATGATTATATATGGACATTCATAGCAGGAGCATTTTTGTTTGGACATTTCTTTACATGGTTTACAGCCGTAAAGATGACAAACATTGCCAGTGCAGTAGTCCTTGCGGCACTTCACCCACTAGTGGTACTGTTGATAACTATATTTGTATTCAAGAAAAAAGTAGGCTCAGGGCCGATAAAGGGAATTATACTAGCCCTACTAGGCGGAGCAGTTATTACTGGTTTTGATTATACAGAACTAGTATCCAGCAATTTTGTTGGAGATATATTGGCTTTTATGGCCGCAGTATTTATGGGACTATATTTTGCCATAGGAAATTATGTACGCCAGCGTGTACCGGCCGCAACATATGTATTTTTAGTATTTGGAAGTTGTTGGCTTTGTTTCGTAGTTGGTATTATTGCAACAGGTACGCCAATTTTCGGATACTCAATGTCCGATTACATATATATGATTGCACTTACACTAGTTTGCCAAATCGGAGCCCACGCAGTATTTAACTGGTGCTTTGGTTACGTTGACTCCCTATATGTTTCTACATGGGAATCGGGAGAATCGGTGTTTGCTATTATAATGGGAATAATATTCCTTGGTCAAATACCGGCTTATTGGGAATATCTTGGTGCAGTAATGGTAGTAGTAGGACTTCTATACTATAATTACAGAACAGGTTTGGTAGAAAAGGAAAAAATATGAGTTATAAGGTAAAACTCCAGTCTTTTGAAGGACCGTTTGATTTGCTTGTATATCTAATAGAAAATGCCCAGATGAGCATATACGATATACAGGTGTCGGAGATTACAAGTCAATACTTATCCTATTTGGACGATATGAAAAAAATGGACGTAACTGTGGCAACAGAGTTTATGGTTCTAGCAGCGGCCCTAATAGAGATTAAATCAAAGATGATTCTTCCAAGGACAACTATGGAGGGAGAACTTATAATTGAAGACGATCCAAGAAATGAGTTAGTAGAAAGGTTGCTTGAGTATAAAAAATTCAAGAAAGCTGCAGAAATTCTTCAGGAAAAAGAAGACATAATGAGCTTTGTCTTTGAAAAACCACAAGAGGATATCTCGGCATACCTAGATCAACCTGATGAATATTTGACTTTGGATATAAAGAAATTTGCCGCCGCCTTCGATTTGTTTCTAAGCAAAAGAAAACAGGTAGAGGAAGTAAGAAGACATTATACCAGAGTAGAAAAACAAAGGGAAACCATAGAAGGACGAATTGAATACATAAAGAATATGTTTAGAAGTGTCATTTCGGGAGCGAAAAAAGTGTTCAATTTCAAGGAGCTAATACCTGATAAAAAAGATAGGTATGATACAGTAGTTAGCTTTGTATCCATATTACAGATGATGAGAGACAAAACCGTCGATGCAGAGCAAAAATCAGTTTATGGGGATATAATTGTAACCCAGGGGTCAGAAAGCGTAGGAGGTGAGACTGCACAAGATGAATAGTAAAAAAACGATAAAATCAGCATTTGAATCAATGATGTTTATTTGGGGAGAACCGCTAGATATAAAAACAGCTGCGGATATATTCAATATCAGCAAAGCAGACGCATATGACTATTTTAAGGAATTGCAAGAAGAATACCAGCAAGAAGGTCGGGGAATTGTGGTGCGAGAAGTGAATAAAGCTTTTCAATTTGTCACACCACCAGAAAATGCTGAATATATAGAGAGACTTTGTACGCCAATAAAAATTAAAAAGCTTTCACAATCGGCGCTTGAAGTATTGGCAATCGTTGCATACAAACAGCCGGTGACCAAAGGAGAGATTGAGGCAATAAGAGGAGTCAAATGCGACAGAGTTATGGAAGGATTAGTAAAAAAAGAGCTAGTCGGTGAAAAAGGACGTTCGGCAGCCATAGGAAGACCAATTATCTATGGGACAACTGATACTTTTCTAAAGCAATTTGGATTTACCAGTCTAAAAGAGTTGCCTGAGATTGAAGATATTGAAAGTGCTATAACTTTTGATGATGATGACGAAGACGACACATCGACACAACAAATTTCTATTGATTTTGGAGAAAACTAAACTATGAGTAACATTATTTTAGTAGGGATGCCCGCTTGCGGCAAAAGCACTATTGGAGTTGTACTGGCAAAGACCATAAACAAAGGTTTTGTCGATACAGACATTCTTATACAAGAACAAGAAAACAACAAATTACAAGATATAATAAACCAAAAAGGAAATGACTATTTTCATAAGGTTGAGGAAAGTGTATTAAAATCTTTGGACAAGACCAATTCCGTAATCGCAACGGGAGGAAGCGCAATATATTTTCCTGAGGCTATTGCCCACCTAAAGCAAAAAGGAATCGTCATTTACATAAAGGTGTCAAAAACTACCATATTGGATAGACTAGATAATATCAAGACAAGAGGAGTTACCTTGGAACAGGGGCAAACCCTTGAAGATTTATATAATGTAAGAGTACCTCTTTATGAGAAGTATGCGGATATAATAATAGAAGCAGAAAAACTAAGAGTTGAAGAGGTAATAGAGAATATAATTGAAAAAATAAAAGATTTGGAGAAAGATAATTAAATGATAAATGTAACAAACGTAAGCCTTACCTTTGGAGGACAACCTCTTTTCAAAGATGTTGACCTTAAATTCACTCCGGGAAATTGCTATGGAATAATTGGCGCTAACGGTGCGGGAAAATCCACATTTTTAAGGATTTTGTCAGGGGATTTAGATCCATCATCTGGCACAGTTTCCATAAAAAAGGGAGTGAGAATGTCGGTACTGAAACAGGACCACTTTGAATATGACCAGTTTACCGTACTTGACACTGTAATAATGGGCAACCAAAAGCTTTATGACATAATGAAAGAAAAAGATGCCCTTTATGCAAAGGAAGACTTTTCTGATGAAGATGGAATAAGAGCATCGGTTCTTGAAGGCGAGTTTGCCGAAATGGACGGATGGGAAGCAGAGTCAGACGTTAGTCGTTTGATACAGGGACTTGGCTTACCAAATGAAATGATTTATAATGAAATGTCCACATTAAATGGTAAAGAAAAGGTAAAAGTTTTGCTTGCTAGAGCACTCTTTGGAAAACCTGGCATAATCCTTTTGGACGAGCCTACTAACCACCTTGATGTTGTGGCAATAAACTGGCTGGAAGATTTTTTGATGGACTATGCAGGGACAGTAATTGTAGTATCCCATGACCGTCACTTTTTAAACACAGTTTGTACTAGTATAGTCGATGTGGACTATGGCAAAATCAAGATGTACGTAGGTAACTACGAATTCTGGTACGAGTCAAGTCAACTTATACAAAAAATGTTAAAGGATCAGAACAAGAAAAGTGAGGATAGAGTCAAGGAATTACAAGCCTTTATTCAGAGATTCTCAGCAAACAAATCAAAATCAAAACAAGCGACATCTAGAAGAAAATTGCTTGATAAAATAACTGTTGAAGAGATGCCGGCATCGTCGAGGAGATATCCTTTTGTAGGGTTTAATATGGATAGAGAACCGGGAAAAGATATTTTGGTAGTAGAGGGAATCAGCAAAACTATCGATGGTGTAAAGATTTTAGACAATGTCTCTTTTAGAGTAAATAAAGATGATAAAATTGCCTTTGTTGGCGAAAATGAAATAGCCAATACTATACTATTTAAAATCATTATGGGTGAGATGGAACCAGATGAAGGTTCATATAAGTGGGGAACTACAATTACCACATCATATTTCCCTATGGATAATTCGGAATACTTTAATGGCTGTGACTACAACCTAATCCAATGGTTAAGCCAGTATACACCGGAAACCACAGAAACATTTATGAGGGGTTTCTTAGGAAGAATGTTGTTCTCTGGAGATGATGTTTTCAAAGCCGTAAAAGTTCTTTCCGGAGGAGAAAAAGTTCGTTGTATGTTATCGAGAATGATGCTGTTTGGCTCAAATGCCATAGTCCTTGATCAACCTACAAACCATTTGGATTTGGAATCCATTACTGCCGTCAATGACGGATTAATTGCATATAAAGGAAATATATTATTTGCTTCCCATGACCATGAGTTTATTCAAACCATCGCTAACAGAATCATTGAATTCACCGAAGATGGAATGAAAGATAAGTTGTGTAGTTACGACGAGTATATCGGAGAATAACTGCTAAGAAGGGTGAGATATTATTGTGAAGGATACGAAGAAGAAATTTATAAAAATAATTTCCATAATCTGTTTAGCCTGCATTTCTACATCTGCTATTATTGGATATGTTTTTTCAAAGCAACAATTAGATAATAAGAACAAGTCAAGTATGGAATTGATTGCAATTGCCAATGCAGAAAAGATAAATTCTTGGATGGTAGAAAAGGGTGCAATACTTAGTAGTATTGCAGAGGCAATTATAATAGAAGACAACTATGACAAAGCAGCTTTAGAGAAATACTTTGGACAGATGAAAAGCGCCTTTAATGATAGACATTTTTGTGATCTATATTTCACATATCCTGACAGCACAATGGCATGTGCCAACGGATACACCCCTGACGGAACCATACCTTATAACCAAAGGGCATGGTACAAAAATCCGATTTTAACAGGAACGGTACAGTATGATTCTCCGTATATGGATTTAGATACGGGTAATTATATTGTAACGATTTCAAAAGCAATAATAATTGATGGTACGTTAAAAGGCGTTCTGTGTGTAGACATATATGCAGATGATATCCTTGAATTTATGAACTCAATTTTGCTGCCAAAAGATAGTTACGCAATGCTAATTGACAAGAATCTTGCAATAGTAACTCATCCTAATAAAGAATACTTATACGCAAATGATATGTACAGAACCCTGAACATGTTTAAAGACAATGCCTATGGTCAACTAATCAGGTTAATCAACAATAAGGATAGTAAATTCGCATGGATTTCCGATTACGATGGCAAAGAAAGAATTTTCTTTACAAAAACCGTTGCAAGTGGACAGTTCCATGTGGTAGTTGCAATAGAAAAATCCCAGTGGAATAAAGAAATAACAGACTTATCAAGAGTCTATATTATTACGATGATACTACTGTGTCTAATTGTTGCGGCAATAAATGTGCGAGTATTTACTAAAGAACTGATAAAACCAGTAAGGGATGCAGAAGAAGCGGCAAAAGCAAAGGCTAATTTCTTGTCATCAATGTCCCATGAAATTAGGACACCAATCAATGCAATGCTGGGAATGAATGAGCTTATTATCAGGGAAAGTACGTCAGACAATATTACCGAATATGCGAGCAACATTAGGACGGCAGGGAAAACCCTAATAGGGTTAGTAAATGATATTTTGAATATGTCAAAGATAGAAGCCGGTAAAATGACTATAAATCCTTATATATACAGTACATTGGAGTTAGTAAGAGAAATACAAAATGCTCATAAACATGCAGCTCTTGATAAAGGACTTGATTTTAACATATCGATAGATGATAATTTCCCATCAAAACTTTATGGGGACGATCTTAGAGTAAAAGAAATATTTAATAATGTGCTGTCAAATGCAGTAAAATATACAGAAAAAGGCTCTATTGATATGGTGGTTCTATTCACAAAACTTGGAAATAATCAGATACTTTGTAAGGGTATAATTAGAGATACAGGAATCGGAATCAAAGCAGAAGATATGAAAAAAATCACCATGGAGTTTGAACGGGTTGACATTACACGAAACAGAACCATTGAAGGCACTGGACTTGGAATGGCCATAGTTTCTAATCTTATAAACTTAATGGGTGGAACGCTAGATATACAGAGTGAGTACGGTAAGGGTACTACGGTTACTTTTGCAATAATACAGGATATTGCCGATGAAAGCCCAATTAATAAGTCTAACATCAAAAAGGAAAATAGACCATTTATAGTTCCTAAAGCAAAGATACTAGTGGTTGACGATAAAGAAATCAACTGCAAGATAATGAAGAAACAATTGGAACCACTAAATGCTCAGGTTGACATCGTATTAAGTGGACAAGGGTGCTTGGAACTTTGCAGAACAAATTCATATGATATTATTTTTATGGATCATATGATGCCTATAATGGATGGTGTTGAAACTCTAAAAATGTTGAGACAGCAAGAAGAAAATAAACACACTATTGTTATTGTGTTAACCGCCAACGCAATAGATGGTGCAAAAGAAATTTATATAAAAAATGGATTTGATGATTATCTATCAAAGCCAGTTTCGATTTTACAAATAAAAGAAAAGTTGCTTGAATATCTTCCAGAACAGTATATCGAGGAAATAGTGGAGGAGGAGTTATGAAAAAGATTTTTTCTATAGTGCTAATTGCACTTATCACCTTGTCTATAGCCTCGTGTGGTGAAGAACCCCAAGGTTTTGAGCTAAACAGTTGGGAGAAAACAATGCCCAATTATGTAACACGTGAAAGAGAGATGGCAATAGATAACCTGGGGGTTACTAACGATGAACAGGTTGTGGTGGATTGTTATAATGTGGCTTCATTTAGATTGAAGGACTACTTTGTGTTCAAAAAAGAGGATGGTAAAATCGTGAAATATCAGTATGAGTTTTATGATGATACAAGTACATTCAAAGATACAGTAAAATATTATAACATGGAGCCAATAGAGAAACTGTTTACTTTGGTCGATACCAACAATAGAGCCCTTATGGTGGTTGTAAAAGAGTCACAGCCAAAGATGAATAATCTGCAAGATGCCTACGACAAGTACACATCTAAAAAATTTGTTGATGCAGGCTATAAAATCATAGAGTGATTTACATTTCTGTAAAGAATCAGGGCAAACTCCTGCGAAAACAAAAATAATAGTAATACTTCTCCTATGTTCAAAGTAAAATGAACATAGGAGTTTTTATTATGGAAAAAAAATATATTTTGGGAGCAGTGATAGGCTTATTAATAGGTATTATTGTCTATACAGCCCTATCTTACGATGTGAAGACAAATACGCAGCAAGAATTGATGCCGATGATCTCAGCAAGAAATGCTGTTTTGATAAATCAAGAAACTGGGGAAGTTATGTATCAAAAACAAGCGGACGCCAAGGCTTATCCTGCCAGTACCACAAAGATAATGACTGCCTTAGTGGCTCTTTCTATTTGTGAAGAAGTGGGTGCAAATCTGGAACAGATGGTTATCGTCCCCAAGGAAGCAACCGCAGTGGAGGGTTCTTCAATTTACCTAAAAGCCGGAGAAAAGATCTCAATCGAGGAGTTACTCTACGGGCTAATGCTTCAGTCTGGAAACGATGCAGCAACAGCAATTGCCATGACACTTGGTGGAACGGAAGAAAATTTTATCGCTAGAATGAATAAAAAGGCACAGGAACTGGGGTGTACAAACACTCATTTTACAAATCCAAGTGGGTTACATAATGACGACCACTATACTACGGCCAGAGAACTAGGAATAATCGCTCAAGAGGCAATGAAAAACAAGTGGTTTAGGAAAGTAGTGGCTACAGAGAACTGGAAAAATTATTATAATAAAAACAAGACGGTACACCAATACAAGGGTGCTACTGGAATAAAAATTGGCTTTACGGAAACGTCGGGACGAACTTTGGTGGCATCGGCAAAGAGAGGTGGCGCAGAGCTGATATGCGTGGTTTTGTCAGATGGCAACTGGTTTAACGATGCATACAACCTTATGGACTATGGATTCAAATTAATAGGTATTGCAGAGCCAGTAGACTAAACCAAATGAACTTAAAGGGGGATTGATGGGAATGACCATTGAGAAGTATAATTGTGTTGACTTAGGCACTGGAAATTGTCCTTGCATTTTGGCAACCTGCCAAAGCTGTATACAGTGTGCCAAGCTAAGGGGGAAAACTTGTAATGAGTGTAATTGGCAGGGGGTATGTGTGTACAATGAGTTTTTGCAAAACCATAGGACAATCAAAACCCAACGCAATGAATTTGTAGCTAGTATAATTGAAAGAAAAATCTATACGGAAAACTTTCAAGTGCTAGTTCTAGAAGTGGGAAAAGCATTTGCCCAAAAGGCAAAGAAGGTAGGAGGATTTGTATTTCTCCGAAGCTGTGGCAAGGCTAAAGAATATGATATGCCTATTTCTATTTTGAAAACCGATTACAACAAAGGGCAAATTCATGTGGGAATAAATCGTTGCGGCCCAAAGACAGAAACCCTCCTTGGAGAAGCCAGTAGTGTGGTGGTAAGAGGGGTTTATGAAAATGGACTTATTGGAATTGGGAACCTATACAAAAACCCCGAGGCGACCGTAATAATAGCCAAAGGGATTGCCATTGCACCTCTGGGCAATATGGCTGAACAATTGTGTGGACAAAATGGAAATATTTTGGCATATATAGACACAGACAAAGTGACGCAAGACTTTATAAAGGACTACTTCGGATGGCTACCGGCTAAGGGAACATTTTTCGCAGATTTTACTCAGAATCAAGACAGATTAAAGGTTATGGCAATGGAAAGCAAAAAAGAAGGGATGAACCTGTTTGCGTTGGCTTCTCCATACTATACAAATATGATAAAAGCCATAAATCCAAAGCTGGTATATCCAAATCATAGCAATATGTGTTGCGGAGAAGGTGTATGTGGAGCTTGTTCAATTGTCGATGGAAAAGGTAATACTGTAAAGATGTGCAAAAGCGAAGTTATTACGTCCCTTGACATTTCATCATAAAAAAGGTAATATATTTCTATTACCAAAAGAAAGGCAGACAGAATAAATGAAAAGAATTAAAACAATAGAAACAAGAAATTTAGAAGCCAGCATCAAAGATGGCGGTTGTGGAGAATGTCAAACTTCTTGCCAATCAGCTTGCAAAACATCATGTGGTGTTGCAAATCAAGAATGTGAAAAGAAGAGCAAAAACTAATGATTCATCAATATAAACTAGGCGGTTACAATATCGTATTAGATGTTTATAGTGGTTCAGTACACTGTGTGGATGATGTGGCATATGACATCATCCAACTTTTTTGTACAGAAAAAAAAGAAGACATCATAAACAAAATGTTGGACAAATATAGTGACCAGCCAGATGTGACCAGAGAAGAAATTATAGAAGTCCTTGAGGACATAGAAGAATTAAAGACTCAGAAAAAACTTTTTTCGGAGGATATATACGAGCCAAATGCATTTGACTTAAAAAACAGACATACAGAAATAAAGGCTTTGTGCCTTCACGTTGCCCACACTTGTAACCTAAACTGCAGTTATTGTTTTGCCAGCCAAGGCAACTTTAACGGAGAACGTGGGTTAATGACATTGGAAGTAGGCAAAAAAGCGTTAGACTTTTTAGTGGAAAACTCAGGAAATAGAGTAAACCTTGAAGTGGACTTTTTCGGTGGAGAACCCCTTATGAATTGGCAAGTTGTAAAAGATATTGTGGCATATGGAAGAAGCATTGAAAAAGACCATAATAAGAACTTTAGATTTACCCTTACCACAAATGGAGTTGCCATTGACGACGATGTAATAGAGTTTGCAAATAAGGAAATGCACAATGTTGTTCTTAGCCTGGATGGAAGAAAAGAAATTCACGACAAACTGAGAACTACAATCAATGGTCAGGGCAGTTACGATACTATATTGCCAAAGTTCAAAAAGCTAGTGGAAGCAAGAGGTGGCAAAGACTACTATATGAGAGGAACCTTTACCCACAACAACGTGGACTTTACCAAAGATATTTTTCATATGGCAGATATGGGATTTACTGAACTTTCCATGGAACCTGTCGTTTGCAAGTCAGGAGATCCTTTTGCATTGACAGAAGAGGACTTACCAAAACTATTTGAACAGTATGAGATACTGGCAACAGAAATGTTAAAAAGAAAAAAAGCAGGTAATGGATTCACGTTCTATCACTATATGATAGATTTGACTGGAGGTCCATGTATATATAAGCGAATATCCGGATGTGGCGCAGGAACTGAATATTTTGCAGTAACTCCTTGGGGAGATCTTTATCCTTGCCACCAATTTGTATCTGATCCAGCTTACAAAATGGGTGATATATGGCAAGGGGTAACAAACGAATCAAAGAGAGAAGACTTCAAAATGTGTAACGTCTATGCTAGGGAAGATTGCAAAGATTGCTGGGCAAGACTTTATTGTAGCGGTGGCTGTGCGGCAAATGCATACCATGGCACTGGATCAATCAACGGAACTTATGAATATGGGTGCAAGCTATTCAAAAAAAGAATGGAATGTGCCATAATGATGGAAGTTGCAAAATAACTTGTCAAGTTTTCCTCCCATATGAATATCTTTATAGGATATCATAGGGAGGTTTTTTATGGGAAAAATTATAATAATAGGTGGTGGCTGGGCCGGTTGTTCGGCGGCCATTACTGGAAGAAAAAGCGGAGCAGAGGTGTTAATTCTTGAAAGAACTGATTTGCTTCTAGGACTGGGTAATGTTGGTGGGATTATGCGAAATAACGGGAGGTTCACTGCAACAGAAGAAAATATTGCTATGGGGGCTGGAGAACTTTTCGATATTACAGACAAATGTGCAACGCACAAAGATGTAGAGTTTCCAGGGCACAATCACGCCAGTTTTTATGACGTTCTAAAGGTCGAGCCAGAAGTTGGCAGGCTTCTCGCGAAAAAGCAAATTAACTGTAGATTTCAATCGAGAGTCGTAGATGTGCTAAAAAAAGATGACGATTCTGCGGTTATAAAAGCGGTTGCTTTAAGTGACGGGGAAGTTTTGGAAGGTGATGTTTTTATTGATTGCACTGGAACTACTGGCCCAATGGGGAATTGCGCGGAGTACGGAAATGGATGCAGTATGTGTATTCTAAGATGCCCAGCTTTTGGCCCAAGGGTAAGTGTTTCTCAAAGAGCAGGGGGTGAAGACTTTTGTGGTGTTAGAAACAACGGGCAATGGGGAGCATTTAGTGGCTCATGCAAACTAGAAAAATCCACACTTTCCAAAGACATACAAAATCAGTTAACGGCCAATGGCGTAGCAATAATTCCTTTGCCGGAGAAACTTATAAACAGAGGGAAGCTTGATATGAAGGTATGCAAGCAGTACGCCCTTGAACCTTTTGCAGAGAACATAATTTTGATAGACACTGGCTTTGCAAAGATGATGACACCTTTCTTCCCTCTTGAACAGTTGAGGCAAGTCGCGGGTTTTGAGAATGTTCGATATGCTGATCCGTATGCAGGTGGAAAAGGAAATTCTATAAGATATATGGCGGTTACAAGAAGAAGCAATACTATGAGAGTTGACCACGTAAAAAACCTATTTTGCGGTGGAGAAAAGGCAGGACTTTTTGTTGGTCATACGGAAGCAATTTCCACAGGGGCTTTGGCTGGTCATAATGCTGGACGAATGCTAAACGGAAGAAGGCTTCTGGAATTGCCAAAGGAAACAGCTATAGGCAGTATAATTGCATTTAACAATGAAAAAATAGAAAATGAAGAGGGTCTGAAATCAAGATTTACTTTTGCTGGTGATGAGTTCTTTGAGTATATGAAGGGCAACAACCTGTACTCAACAGATAAAAAAATTATAGCAAATCGGATAAAAGATTGCGGACTTGATAACATATATGATAAAATCTAGGAAACACTACTAAGTGAGAAATGTAACGGAGAAAATACATGAGAATAAATAAATACATTGCGCAGGCAGGAATTGCCAGCAGAAGAAAAGCAGATGAACTGGTCGTTAACGGAAATGTAAAGGTTAACGGTGCAGTTATGAAAGTAACTGGCTACGATGTGGCCGATGGAGAGGTGGTCGAGGTAAACGGCACTCCAATAACTATCGAAAAGAAATTAAAGTATTTTATAATTAACAAACCACTAGGTTACATCACGACTTCCAGCGATGAACTAAACAGACCGACGGTTATGGAATTGGTCGCAGATATTGATGCAAGGCTTTTCCCAGTTGGCAGGCTTGACTACAACACGTCAGGAATGTTGATAATGACCAACGACGGCGATTTGGCATACAAGCTAACTCACCCAAAGCACCACATTTACAAGACGTATAGGGCTAGGGTAGCAGGTGTATTATCTAATGAAAAGGTGGCAGTTTTGCAACGTGGGGTGGACATAGGCGGTTATATAACTTCTGAGGCAAAAGTCAAAATAATCAAAGGCGCACCTCATTCGACTATTGTAGAAATCCAAATTTATGAAGGCAAAAACAGACAAGTAAGAAAAATGTTCGCCGCAGTTGGCAACAAAGTGCAGGAACTTGAAAGGATTGCAATTGGCGATATTTATATGAGCCATCTTAAGGAAGGCCATTACAGGAAATTGACTAGAGAAGAAATAGAGTATCTAAAAAATAGCTAAAGCTATTAATCAAACTGCTAGGAACGATGGGCGAGGGCCGACTGGGTGGCAGATGGGCTGCCGATGGGCGGACGGACGCCGGATTCGCCGATGGACGGACGGATATTAATACTAAATGCCCCGAATATTTCACTTTTGAATATTCGGGGCATTTTTGAGCCCTTTTTG